>JBBQJR010000163.1:0-7344 GCA_038326125.1 Chthoniobacterales bacterium | reverse complement strand
GTCGAACGCATCATCCACCACGACCGATTTCGGCATGCACCAGGCATTGTCGCGGTCGTCGGGGTTCAGGTCCGCGTCCGCGCTTCCATCCTGCGCGTAGCCGAACATTTCGCTGCTCCAGTTCACCAGGCCAGTGATGGCCTTGGCATAGGGATCGAGCAGGAGCTTGGCCGAGTTAAAGCGATGCCCCTGCGCAGGCTCATACGGCCCGCGCATCCGGTAGCCATAGAGCTGGCCGCTTTTCACTCCCGGCAGGAAGCAATGCCACACATGGTTCGTGCGCTCGATCATGCGCACGCGCACCGTCTCGACGGGCGCGGCGGGATCGTCGAAGAGGCAAAGGTCGGCCTCCGTCGAATTTTCGGAGAAAACGGCAAAGTTGACTCCTTCCTTGGTTACGGTCGCACCGAGTGGATTAGGCCGGCCTTGCCAGACAGGAAGATTGGTCATGGATGAAGATAGGGACTTTTTTTTACGCCTTCCATTCGCAGCGCGCCGGGAGGATGGCCGCAACTTCGCTGCGAAAATATCGGCGAAACCCACGGTAAATCCCAGCCAGCAACCCAGCTCCGCGGGCGGATTCCGACTGGAACAGCTCACCCGGATCAGATAGCCCTCGGGGATTGACGCGCCCCGCCGGAATCCGCGAGGCTGCGGGCGGATGAATTCACTCACTGCCATGGACCCCGAGCGCACGATCGAATTCGAGTTCGTGCGCGCCACCGAAAACGCGGCGCTTAATTCCGTCCCGTGGCTCGGGCGCGGTGAAAAGGAACTCGCGGACGGCGCGGCCTGCGACGCGATCTACGGCGTGTTCGATCTGGTGGACATCTGCGGCGAAGTCGTCATCGGCGAGGGGCAGAAGGACAACGCGCCCGGGATTTTTCTCGGCGATCACCTCGGCACTTGGCAGCCGGGATCGCCGCGTTTTGAGATCGCGCTCGATCCGATTGATGGCACCACGAACATCGCCTCGGGCTTGCCGAACAGCATCTCCGTGATGGCCGCCAGCGAGGCGACCGCGGGCAGCCCGCACGTCATGCGGAACCTGCCGACATTTTACTCCGAAAAGCTCGCATACGGCCCCGATGTCGTCCGCGCCATCGAGGGCGGGATGCCGCAAATATCGCTCGACGATCCCATTTCGCAGACGCTCGGCCGCGTAGCGGAGGCGCTGGGCAAACGCGTCAGCGAACTCATCGTGATGACCCTCCGACGCGACCGGCACGACGCCTTTATCGCCGCCGTGCGCAAAGCGGGCGCCGCGCTGCGGCTCATCACCGATGGCGACATCACCGCCGCCGTCTCGCCCTCGCTCAGCGATGGCGACGTGGACCTGTACTACGGCATCGGCGGCTCGCCCGAGGGCATCCTCACCGCCGCCGCGCTGAATGCCCTCGGCGGCGAAATGCTCCTGCGCATGAAACCGCGCGACGACGCCGAGCGCGCCGCTGCGGTCGCCGACGTCGGCGAGGCGGAGGTGAGCCGCGTGTATCGCTGCAAGGAATTGATCTGGGGCGAAAGCTGCATTTTCTGCGCGACCGGGATCAGCGACAGCACGCTGCTCCCCGGCGTGAAGCTGGTCGGCCGGAAGGCGATCACGCACAGCATCCTCATGCGTTCGCGCAGCCGCACCGTGCGCTACATCCGCGCCATCCACGATCTCGACTGCAAGACGATCCACCTCCGCAGCGCGCAGGCCGATCGGAAATTGTAGCGCGCAGAGGCTTGCCCGCACCACGGCGGCGCAACAGGGTGCCGCGCATGAAAATCATCCCCCGTCTGCTTGCCGCGCTTGTCCTTGTTTTCGTGACCGCGCTCCCCGCCGCGGCGAAGCCCGCCCCGCTCGCGCGACCGGACGATTTTGAGGGCGACATCACCGCCATCAGCGAGGCGAGCGTGACCGTAAAAAGCACGAAGGGAGCGCGCACGTTCGCGATTTATCCAGGCACCGTCTTCGGCCAGCGCGCGAAGGCGAGCTTCGCCGATTTCAAAACGGGCGAGCATGTGATCGTCGTCTTCGCCGAGGAGGGCGGCAAGGCGAAAGCCGAGAACATCCGCAACCCCGCGAACGACAAGGTCAAGGGCGTCAAAAAGGCCGCGACGTAACTGCGTCAAACCGTGCGTTCACTTTGGAACGCGCGACGCAGCGACCCGACCGATCCGCGCGCTACACCGTGTAGGTGCTGCTCGAGACGTCGCCGCCGCGACCCGTCCAGTTCGTGTGGAAAAATTCGCCGCGCGGCTTGTCCACGCGCTCGTAAGTGTGCGCGCCGAAGTAGTCGCGCTGCGCCTGCAGCAGATTCGCGGGGAGCACGGCGCTGCGATATTGATCGTAAAACGCGAGCGCCGTGCTGAACGCCGGCACCGGGATGCCTTTCTTGGCCGCAGTGGCCACGATGTTGCGCCAGCCCTTCTGCGACTTCTTGATCTCGCCGCGGAAAAAATCGTCGAGCAGCAAGTTCGAGAGCTTCGGATTGTTGTCGTAGGCCTCCTTGATCTTGCCGAGGAACCGCGAGCGGATGATGCAGCCGCCGCGCCACATCAGCGCGATGCCGCCGTAATTGAGGTTCCACTTATACTCCGCCGCCGCCGCGCGCATGAGCATGTAGCCCTGCGCGTAGCTCACGATTTTCGAGGCATAGAGCGCGCTCATGATGTCGTTGATGAACGCCTTCTTTTTCTCCGGGCTTTTCGCGATCGTGTGCAGCATCGGGTTCGGCCCTTTCAATTTTCGCGCCGCCTTTACGCGCTCTTCCTTCAGCGCGGAAACGCACCGCGCATACACCGCTTCCGCCATGAGCGTGATCGGGATGCCGAGTTCCTGCGAATTGATCACCGTCCACTTGCCCGTGCCCTTCTGCCCGGCGGTGTCGAGAATTTTGTCCACGAGCGGCGCGCCGTCCTCGTCCTTCTTCGCGAGGATGTCGCGCGAGATTTCGATGAGGTAGCTGTCGAGCTCGCCCTTGTTCCACTCGGCGAGCACCTCGTGCATTTCGTCCGCGGACATGCCGAGGCCGTTCTTCATAATGTTGTATGCCTCGCAGATGAGCTGCATGTCGCCGAACTCGATCCCGTTGTGGACCATCTTCACGTAATGCCCCGCGCCACCCTCGCCGACCCAGTCGCAGCACGGCACCCCGCCATCCACTTTTGCCGAGATGTCCTGAAAAATTCCTTTCACATGCGGCCACGCGGCAGGCGAGCCGCCGGGCATAATGCTCGGACCCTTGCGCGCGCCTTCCTCACCGCCGCTCACGCCCGTGCCGATGTAGAGCAGCCCCTTGCTCTCGCAATATTTCACGCGGCGGTTCGTGTCGTCGAAAAGCGAGTTGCCGCCATCAATGATGATGTCGCCCGGCTCGAGGTGCGGGATGAGCTGCTCGATGAAATCGTCCACCGGCTTGCCCGCCTTCACGAGCATCATCACGCGGCGCGGGCGCTTCAGCTTCGCGACCATCTCCTCGATGGAATGCGCGCCGACGACCTTCGTGCCCTTCGCCTCCTTCGCGAGAAAATCGTCCACTTTCGCCGTGGTCCGGTTGTACGCCACGACGGTGTAGCCGTGGTCGTTCATGTTGAGGATGAGGTTTTGGCCCATCACGGCCAGTCCGATGAGTGCGATGTCTGCTGTAGGTTCCATTTGTGGGAGGGCGATAGAAAATGAACCGCCGCGCGGAGACAAGCGCGCAAAGTGGGGTTGACAACCTCGCCTACTTTGAAAGCCCCACGACATCGCCCGCGTAGCCGGTGAGTTCGAGATAGCCGTGGCCGCTCACCGCGCGGCCCTCGCGCGTGCCGCGCACGTCAATCAGCCCCTCCCAGTACGCCACGGGATCGAGCGCGAGTTCCTGCGCCTCGACGGGCGTGGTGATTTCGAGATCGATCCCGAGCGGCGGCACTTCGACGCGCCACCCGATCGGATACCGTCCGCGCGTCTTCGTGCTCTGCCAGAATTTCGTGGGCGTCAGCCGCAGTTCTTCGAGCCGCAGATGCCGCACGCTGCCATCCTGCGCGATGAACGATCCCGCGGATGCGCCGTCCACCGAGCCGTCCTTTTTCCGCAGCCGGTAAATCATCAGCTCGGTCCCGTCGTCGAGCTGCATGCTGAACCAGTCCCATCCAGACTGTCCCGCCGCGAGTTGATTTGTCGCCCACTCGTGGTCAAACCAACTCTCGCCCTCGACCGCGAGCGCCGCGCCGCCGATCTGCAAAGTGCCGCGCGATCGCATTCGCGTGCCGGAATAATATTGCGACGCGTGCCCGGGCGCTTCGGCTTTCGCGCTCAGGCCCGAGTCCCCGTGCAGCGCCCACGGCTTCGCGCCATCCAGCCGCAATTCGAGCGAACCCGCGCCGTCGCTCGCGCGCAAATTCATCGCGCCATCCTTTTCCAATGCGAGCGCCCAGCCGCCGAGCCACGCGATCCGCGCATCCTTTTTCAGATCCCCGAATCCCGCATCTGCAAAAGCGCCGCGCAGGATTTTTTGCGAAAAATGGAACTGCTTTTTTGCGACGTCCGTCACCGTGAAATGACCGAACTTCAAATCGTCCACCACGAACCGCGACTGCATCGCGGCCCGCGCGCCGGGAGCGCGAATTCCCTGGCGGAAAAAGGTGACCTGATAGCCAAAGCGCCGCCCGTCCGACGCATGCAGGTCGCCGGTGAAATACCACCACTCCGTCTTGAAATCCGGATGCGCCGCATGGTCCTGCGGCCACGCAAAATCCCAACCCGCTTCCGCCGCGCGCCACGCGCCGACTTCCTCGGCGCGCGCGAAAATTCCGCACGCCAAAAAACAGCACACGAGCATTTGCAGCGCTTGTGAAACAGGACGGCGTGCATCGGGTAGCGCGGGCGTCCCGCCTGCCGTCCGACGCATCCTGCGTCGGACATCGGACGTCTGGGTGCGTGAATTCGAAAGGGACGCCCGTCCTTCTTTGATGTGCCGAGTGGGACACTCGGCACGGCAGGCGAGAACGCGCGCGCTACCCGAGGCAGATCGTTCGCGCTTCGTGGCGTTCGTTTTCATTCTTCACGCAAAGCCTCCGCGATTTCCTCGCGCTGCGCCAGCCGCGCGGGCCACCACGCGGCCACGAGTGCCGCCGTGACGATCCACACCGGCGTCCACGCGAGCGCGGCCCACGGGATTTTCAGGTGGATGGTCCATCCGAAAAATGCCGGATTCACGACCCATGTGAGCACCATCGCGAGCGGCACGCCGGCCTCTGCGCCGAGCAGCGCGGCGAGCAGGGCGAGCAGGCCCGCTTCCGTGAGCACGAGCGCGCCGATCCAGCGCGGAGTCGCGCCGAGCGCCCGCAGGAGCGCGAGCTCGCGGCGGCGCTCGGTGACCAGCGTCGTCATCGTGAGCAGCACGCCGGCGATCGCGACGAACATCGCCACCGTGCGCAGGACGTGCGTGACGGCAAACGTCTGATCGAACACCCGCAAAATTCGTTCGCGCAGCGCGCGCGTGGTGTTCAGCGAAAACTCCCCCGCGCCGGCAAACGCCGCGCGAAACTCGTCCTCGAAGCGAGCGACGTCGTTGCCCGGCCGCAAGTACACCGCCGCCGACATCACGCGCGTGTCGTCCGACTTTTTCCGGAACATCGCGCGGCCCATTACGACCGCACCTTGGTCGCGGCTGTAGTCCGCATACACGCCCGTGATTTCCACCGCGCTCGGGCCGTGCGGCGTTTCCAGTTGCAGCCAGTCGCCGAGTTTCACGCGGAACTTGCGCGCGAATGGCTCCGTGACCACGACCGCCTCGCCCGCAAAAACGCGCGTCATCGCCGCGCGCGCGTCGCCTTCGATGAATGTCAGGTTGTTGCGAAATTGGCCGTCGAGCACCACGAGCGACGCCAGCGTGCCATTCACCGCGGTGTTCATTTCGCGGAACGTGTCTGCGCCCGCGACCTCGGGCCGCGCGCGCAGCCAGTCCACGACGGGCTGTGGGAGAAAGGAGGTCATCCCGAGCGTCTCGTTCGCCGCGGGCGCGATGAAAAGATCCGCGACGATGCCCTTGCTGATCCATGCGTCGAGCGACTGGCGGAACGAGTGCGTCATCACCACGAGCGCGACATACATCGCCACCGCCGCCGCGAGCGCCGCGACGGTGATCGCGTTGCGCCGCAGCCCGCGCGTGAGGCGGCGGGCGGCGAGAATGGCGATCGCTTCGCCGCGGCTGGTGATGCCGCCGGAGGACGCGGAAATTTTCACCCACAGCCGCGAAATTTCCGCCGCCGTCGAGAGCACCATCGGCGCGCAGAACGACGCCGCGATCAGGACGAAAAGTGCCGCGCCGAATGCGAGCCACGCCGGCCCCGCTGTGAGCGAACGCCACGCGCACAGCGCCGCTGCGCCGCACGCCGCGAGCGCCCATTTCCACCAGCCCCGCGCCTGCTCGCTTTCGCGCCGCTTTTCCACGCCGCGTCGCAATGCCTCGACGGGCTCGACGTGCGATGCGTCCGCCGCGGGACCCCATGCGCCGACGAGCGCGGTCGCGATGCCGTAGGCGGATGCGACGGCGAACTGCCGCCAGTCGAGCCACAGCCGGTCCACATTCACGAGCGCGTAAAGTGACGTGACGGTCTGCTGCACCGCGCCGGTGAGTTTTTGCGCGAGCAGCACGCCGCCCGCCGCGCCGAGCAGTACTCCCGGCACCGCGTAGAGCAGCGCTTCGCCGAGGAAAATCGCGCGCACGCGCCACGCCGGGAGGCCGAGTGCGCGCATGATGCCGATCTGCGTGCGCCGCCGCGCGACGGAGGTCCACACGGTGTTGTGAATGAGGAACACGCCGACGAGCAGCGAGACCATGCTGAGCGCGGAGAGATTGAGCTGAAAGGCCGCGATCATTTTCGACATTTGCTCGCTGCGCTGCCGCGGCGGGCCGACGGAGAGACCCGGCGCGAGGGCGGCGATTTTCTCCGTGATTGCCGCGGGATGCAGCGGATCGTCGAGCAGCACTTGGAGCGAAGTGAGACGACCCGCGCGGCCGAGAAGCTCCTGCGCCCAGCCGATGTCCATCACGGCGAAACGCGAATCCGGCACCGGTGCATCCGCGGCGTCGAGGATCGCGAGCACGGTCAGCATCGTGGTGCGCGTGTTCACGACGGCGCGCAACTCCGCGCCTTCGTGAAGTCCGCGCCGCGTGGCAAATTCGCGCGTCACGGCCACTCCACCCGGCGTGCCCATCCAGCGTGCGATATCCATTTTTCCCCCGCCCGCGCGCATCTCGAAAGTCCGGAACGCCGCGCCGCTCACCACGTCTACGCCGGTCAGGCGCAGGTATTCGCCGGGCCAGTCAGGCAGCGCGGCGACCGCCTCGATCACGCCCGTCACCGCGG
>JBBQJR010000162.1:0-7382 GCA_038326125.1 Chthoniobacterales bacterium | reverse complement strand
TCGCAGGCCAATAGCCCAGCTCCGCCGGCAGATCCCGCCAGAGGCAGCCGCCGCGGATCAGATAGAGCACCGCCTCCAAAAACTCCCGGTCGCTCAACGCGCCCGGCGCGCCAGCCGGCGAATGCTTGGCCTCCCTGAGCGCCGGCTCCAGGGCCCGCCAGATGGGTTCGCGGATTATTTTTCTCACTCGGGTTGGTCTCATCCCATCCTTGGATCAGGTCCGCCCGCCCATGTAGATCAATTTAATTCGTGAACACTACCTAGTCCAGTGGCGCCGGCACCCTGCCCTGCCAATCCGGTTTTATGAGAGCCCGGCGTTGGGTGTTTTGAATGCGGTGCCGGGGTGCGGCGGCTCATTATGCACGCCCCAGAAATCCCAAATCGCCTGCAGCGCGGAGCGAAATTTGTCGAACTCGATCGGCTTCACGACGTAGCCGCTGGCGCCGAGATGATAGGCGCGCTGCACGTCGCCTTCGTGGTTGGAGGCGCTCAGGATGACGACCCGGTGCAGCCGTTGCTCCGGCTGCGCCTGGAGCCGCCGCAACACTTCAAATCCGTCCAGCCGCGGCATTTTCAGATCGAGCAGCACGACAATCGGCTGCCGTGAATGCGGCTCGCGGAAACCGTCGCGGCCTTCGAGGAAATCCAGGGCCTCGACGCCGTCGGAGACATGGTGGATGCTGGTTCCCTTCACGATCTGCTGGAAAACCAGCATGGCGAGCTGGGCGCTGTCGGGGTCGTCTTCGACGAGCAGGATGTGTCGGTCAGGCATGGGCAGCGTGAAAGCTGCCACATCTTAGCCTTTCGGCAACGAGAAGAAAAAATCCGCGCCGTGGCCGGGCTTGCTCTCGGCCCAAGCGCGACCGCCGTGCCGCGTGAGGATGCGGCGCACGGTCGCGAGGCCGATGCCGGTGCCCTCAAATTCCTGCACAGAATGCAGCCGTTGGAAGACGCCGAAGAGCTTGTCCGCATACTGCGGGTCGAAGCCGGCGCCGTTGTCGCGCACGCGGAAGATGTGCTCCGTCGCGGCGCTCTCGCAGGTGATCTCGATCGCCGCGTTGCGCTGGCGGCGGGTGAATTTCACAGCGTTGCCGATCAAATTCGCGAGCACCTGCCGGAGCATCGCGCGATCGCCATGCACGGTCGGCAGCGGTCCGATTTTCCATTCGATGGCGCGGCCCTCCGTCTCGGGTTGAAGCGCGGGCCGCACTTCCTCGATGAGCGGCTCCAGTTCCACCTCCGTGCGCCACAGGTCGGTGCGGCCCAGCCGCGAAAAATGGAGCAAATCATCAATGAGCTGGCCCATGCGCTCGGCGCCTTTCGCGATGAGCGGGAGATAGCCGGCGGTCTTGGGATCCAGCCTGCCCTCCGCGCCCTCCGCGAGCAGGCGGATGAAGCCCGCGACATGCCGCAGCGGCGCGCGCAGATCGTGGCTCACGGTGTAGCCAAAGGACTCGAGCTCGGCATTCACTTCGGCGAGCTCTTCCACGCGCGCAGAAAGCTGCACGTTCAGTTCGCGGATGCGCTCCTCGGCCTGCCGGCGCTCGGCATTTTCCGCCTCCAGCCGGGTGAGCGCGGTCTGCAATTCGGCCGTGCGCGCGGCCACGCGCGACTCGAGCTTTTGATTGAGAAACTGCAGTTCCTCCTCGGCGCGGCGGCGCTCGGCGTCGGACGCATCGAGTGAACGCGCATTGCGCCAGACGAGTGCCGCGAGCACGAGCACCATCGAGGCGGAAAAAACGGCCGTCTGCTGCGTCGCGTTGAAAATGCCGGCCTGCTCGGCCATGAGCACGAGCCACCCGAGCACGAGCGGCGCGACGATCACCAGCGGCAAAAATCGCCGCGCGATCTGCCCGCCGAGCCCCGCGCTGCCGAAGGCACCCGCGAGCCCATCCGTCCGCGCGCAGAGGATGCCGAGCGCGAGCAGCAAAAGCGCGAGCGCCGTGTGCAGCGCGACGCTGGCAAAGCCCGGCAGCCGGTAAACCGCCTCGGCACCGTACGCGTAGCCGATCATCGCAAAAAGTCCGGCCGCGCCGGTGAGCGACGCCATCGTCTCCCTCGTCCGGCGCACCGCCACGCCGCGGGCGTCGAGCAGCAGCAGCGCGAAGCCCACGAGCACAAAACTGATCGCCGTGACCAGCGACATCCGCCCCGAATGGAGCGACAGCGGCTCCCCCGGCACGTCGCGGAAAAGCATCCGGTCCATGCCGAAATCGAGTCCCGTGAGATCCTGCGCGAGCGACATCCCGCCGAGCAAAATCACCGCCGCCGCGCAGCCCACCCGCACGCCGCGCCGCCGCCGCAGCGCGAGCGCCGCGCCCGCGAGGATGAAGCCGAGCGCGGTGTTCGGCTTCATCGCGACCAAGCCGGGCAGCACCCTTTTGAGGACTTCGATTTTCAGCGCCCATCCTGCGAGTCCGGCCAGTCCCGTGAACAGCGCCGCGAGCGCGCAGACGAGGGTCACTTTTCCGAGGCCGCGCTCGATCCGCTCCGCATTTCGCGGCCCGCGCACGGCAGCGCCCTGCCGGGCGAGGCCGAACGCCGCCGCGAGGCCGACGAGTCCGGTGAGCGCGCACAGCCAGAGACCATATTGCAGTGCGCGCGTGATCGGCGCGTACGCCTCGGCTTCGTCCATTTTTGCGACCAGCCCCCAGCCGCCGTCGCCGACGGGCCGGCCCACCGCGAGCACCTGCGCGCCGCGGTAGTCGCGGTCGTGCGAGAGCTGCTCGCGGCCCGCGATCGCCGCGACCATCGCGGGCGCCTCCGCCACCGGCAGCGTGAGACCTTCGCGGAAACGCGTCGGAAAAAAGATCCGGATCGCCGCGGCGTCGCCCGCGCCGAGCAGCACTTCGCCGGTGTGCCCGAGGCCGGTGGGGTCGCGCAGCGCCGCGGCGATTTCGTCCGCCGCCACGTCCAGCACGAGCGCGCCGCAGACCGGCTCGCCCGAGCTGAACGAGCGCACCGGCGCCGCCACGCGCACCTCGAAACGCGCGCCCACGCGCTGCGGCTCGCCGATGCGGACCTCCCCCATCCCGGCGGAAAAAACGGCGTCCAGCGCCAGGCTGCTGCCGATTTTCGCCGGGTCGCTTGCGACACCGACGCGGCCATTTGGCTCGACCAGCATCGCCGAGCGCGTGAGCCCGTCCGCGGTGATGCGCCGCAGGCTGTGCTCGGAATAGGCGCGGTCCTTCTCGCTCACATTTCCCCCCGCGAGCTGCCCGAGGAAGCTGCGGAATTCGCCGCGGTCCGTGTTCAGCACCGCGCGCTGGCGGAAGAGCGCGAGCTGCGCCTGCACGAGGCTGCGCCGGCTCTCCGCCACCGAGCTGAGCCGCGCGTCGATTTCCTCGCGGAGAATTTCGCGCCAGAAGCGGTTTCCCGCCGTGAGCAGCGCGCCGAGCAGCACCGCGACGATCACCGTCACGAGCAGCGTGATCTTCAGCACCGCGGAGCCTCGCGGTGCGCGGGATTCTGGCGGGGTTTCAGTTTGGCTCATCGGGAGAAAATGGGAGGCAGTGCCGCGGTCCGGAAGTGTCGCAGACTGTTGCCGGTGATTCAATCCCGGCAGCGGCAGCGCGCGCGCGGCAAATTTTTCGCGGCACCGTTGGTCCCGCGAATCCACGCTGCGATCCGCGCCGCGAAGTGCTTGCGTGCCGAGCGCCGAGCGCATCGTATGCGCCGCATGATCCGCCTCCTCGTCCTGCCCTGCGCGCTGCTGCCGGCGCGTTTCGCGTCCGCGGAAAATGCGCCGCGGCCCGCGCGGGAAAAGTTTCATCTTTTCGGCCGGGGATATTTTGCGGCATTCCCGTCGCGCTCGCCGCGCGGAACATGATGGCCGGCGCGGCGGATCAGTTCCGGGGCAAGCACGCGCTGATCACTGGCGGGCTCGGTTTCATCGGCTCGAATCTCGCGCGCCGCCTCGTCGCGGGCGGGGCAAAGGTGCTGCTCGTGGACAGCCTCGTGCCGGAGTACGGCGGCAACTTTTTCAACATCGCGGACATCGTGGATCGCGCGGACTGCGTGAAGGTGAACATCTCCGACGTGCGCGATCGCTACAGCCTGAAGGTGCTCGTGCAAGGACAGGATTTCATCTTCAACCTCGCCGGGCAAACGAGCCACCTCGACTCGATGGAGGACCCGGAAACCGACCTCGCGATCAACTGCGCCGCGCAGCTTTCCATCCTCGAGGCGTGCCGGAAACATTGCCCGCAGGTGAAGCTCGTCTTTGCGAGCACGCGGCAGATTTACGGCAAGCCGAACCGCCTGCCCGTGGACGAGGATCATCCGCTGCATCCCGTGGATGTGAACGGCATCAACAAGATGGCCGCGGAATTTTACCACACGCTCTACAGCGACGTGCATGGCCTGCGCGCGTGCGTCCTGCGGCTGACGAACACGATCGGGCCGCGGATGCGCGTGCGCGACGCGCGGCAGACATTCGTCGGCGTGTGGATCCGGCAGTTGCTCGAGGGCCGGCCGATCGAGGTGTGGGAAGGGCAGCAGTTGCGCGACTTCACGTACGTCGAGGATGTGGTGGATGCGATGCTCGTCGCGGCGCTTTCCGAGGAGGGAAATGGGAAGGTCTTCAATCTCGGCGGACCGCCGCCGATCAGCCTGCGCGATCTCGCGGCGATGATGATCGAGCTGAACGGCGCAGGCACATTTTCGGTGCGAACTTTTCCCGCCGAGCGGAAAAAAATAGACATCGGCGACTACTACAGCGACTGGCGGCGCATCCGCGCGACGCTCGGCTGGGAGCCGCGCACGCCTCTGCGCGAAGCCCTCGCGCGCACGCTGGAATTTTACCGCGAAAATCTCGCGCACTATGTCTGAGCCGAAGCGATTCAGGCCGGGTGCGCGGCAGTGTTCGGAACACAGGCTTCCAGCCTGTGCGGCCGGCAGGCATCCTGCCTGCCGGTCGCTGCGCCGTCCGGCTCACCTTTTCCGCAGGCTGGAAGCCCGCGGTCCGCACAGGCTGGAAGCCTGTGTTCCGGACGCCCGCGGCTTTTCGCACCGCCTCTGACATGCAGACTCCAATGCCCGAATTTCCCTTCCAACCCGTCGCGGAATATCGCGCCTACCGGAATGCGATTGATGCCGCGGTGCGGCGCGTTTTCGAGAGCGGGAACTACATCCTCGGTCCCGAGACCGCGGCGTTCGAAAAGGAATTCGCCGCGTGGATCGCGGGCGAAAATGCCGCGCACGCCGTCGGTGTCGCGAACGGCACCGACGCGCTCGTGCTCGCGCTGCGCGCGCTCAGCATTGGCGCGGGCGACACGGTGCTCACCGTCTCGCACACGGCGGTCGCGACGGTCGCCGCCATCGAGCTCGCCGGCGCGGAGCCGCTGCTCGTGGACATCGAGTCCGCGACCTTCACGCTCGATCCGCAGAAGCTCGCCGACACGATCCGCGCGCATCCACAGCGGAAATTCAAGGCCGTGATCCCCGTGCATCTTTACGGACAGGCCGCGGACATGCCGGCCATCATGGAGATCGCGTGGCGGCACGGGCTGCTCGTGATCGAAGACTGCGCGCAAGCGCACGGCGCAACGATCGGCGGAAAGACGACGGGCACATTTGGCGACGCCGCGACGTTCAGTTTTTACCCGACGAAAAATCTCGGTGCGATCGGCGACGGCGGCGCGGTCCTCACACACGACATAACACTCGCTGCGCGCGTGCGCGAACTGCGGCAGTACGGCTGGAAGGTGCGCTACATCAGCGACACCGCGGGCATGAACAGCCGCCTCGACGAACTGCAGGCCGCGATCCTCCGCGCGAAACTCCCGCACCTCCGCGCCGACAACCAGCGCCGCCGCGACCTCGCCGCGCTTTACGCGCGGTGCATCCGCAACGATGGCGTTGCGCTGCCGTCCGTGCGAGCGGGAGCGGAGCACGTGTTTCACCAATACGTCGTGCGCACGCCGCAGCGCGATGCGCTCATGGCCGCGCTGAAAGCGCACGGCGTGCCGACCGCGATCCACTACCCGCAGCCCGTCCACACGCAGCCCGCGTATCGCGGCCGCATCGGGCACGGCGCGGGCGGGCTCGGCGAGAGCGAGCGCGCCTGCCGCGAAGTGCTTAGCCTCCCGATGCATCCGCAACTCAGCGACGAAGCCGTGATTTTCGCCGCGCAAAAAATCTCCGAATGGCAACCATGATGCAGCCATGAATCCCGCGCTCACCATCGTCGTGCCGCTCTACAATTCCGCCACGACGCTGGAGCGGCTCATCGCCGAACTCTCCGCGTTGCACGTGGACGGCGGGCACGAACTGGTGCTCGTGAACGACGGCAGCCGCGACGAGACGGTCGCGGTCTGCGAGCGCCTGATGCGCACGGCGTCGCTCCCGATCACGCTCGTGAAACTCTCGCGCAACTTCGGCGAGCACCACGCGGTGATGGCCGGCCTGCACCACGCGAGCGGCGCTTTCATCGTCACGATGGATGACGATTTGCAAAATCCGCCTTCAGAAGTGCTGAAGCTCGTGCAGCACGCGCGCGAGGGAAAACACGAGGTTGTGTACAGCTACTACGAAGACAAGAAGCACGCGGGCTGGCGCAATTTCGGAAGCTGGCTGACGAACCGCGTTGCCGACTTCCTCCTCGACAAGCCGAAGGGCCTCTATCTTTCGAGCTTCCGCGGCATGAGCGCATTTGTGGCGCGGGAAATCTGCCGCTACGACGGGCCGTTCGCGTACGTGGACGGCCTCATTTTGCAAGTCACGCAGAGCATTGGCCGCGTCCGCGCCGAGCACGCGGAGCGGGAGGACGGCCGCAGCGGTTACACGCTGCGCAAGCTCGTGAAGCTGTGGCTGAACATGTTCGTGAATTTCTCCGTCATCCCGCTGCACCTCGCGACGATGCTCGGCTTCGCGATGGCCGCGCTCGGCTTCCTCTACACCATCGCCGTGATCTGGGAGCGGTTCACGCACGGCACGCCGCTCGGCTGGAGTTCGCTCATGGCGGCGCTCACGATTTTCTCAGGCACGCAGCTTCTCGTGCTCGGCATGGCCGGCGAATACCTCGGCCGCCTCTACCTCACCGCGAACAAGCGCCCGCAGTTTGTGGTGAAGGAGATCGTCCGCAGCGCTCCGTCCGCCGCCGCGAAAGCCTGAAAGGCGCGACCGACGCGGGACGGCCTAGGCGGACTTGCGCGAATGGGCCGGGCGATGCCGAAGCGCGGGGAGCACAGGCGGCCCGCCTGTGGTTTGCGGCGACCCGCCGCAAACCCCGGACGTCCGCTTGCGTGTGTTCCCGAAACGCGGTCACCAAGCATGTTGCGCGATGATCCGTGCCAGTCGGCCTTGTCCCCGGCGAGCCGCCGCAAACCCCCGCCGGGCCGCCTGCGCTCCCGCGGCTGCGCGAGCAGGGAGGGCGGCGGATG
>JBBQJR010000161.1:0-7386 GCA_038326125.1 Chthoniobacterales bacterium | reverse complement strand
GAGAAGACGCGCACGAACCGCTACGTGGAAAAAAAATCCGCCTACATCATGACCAAGCAGCTTTTGCTCGGCATCGAGCAGGCCTACGCCAAGGCGCGGTTCAACAACACCATCCCGCCGGTCCCGGTGAAAATCTGGCAGCGGGCGCTCCCCGGGCTTTTTCCGGAAAAGCCGAACGTCATGCTCTACATGATCCTCGCCGCCGTGCTCGGCGTCCTCGCCGGCATCGGGCTCGCGTTCTTCATCGAGTATCTCGACACCTCGGTAAAAACCGTGGACGACATCGAGAAGCATCTCGGCCTCCCCGTGCTGGCCGTCATCCCCACGGATATCATGATTTTGCTACAGCAAAAGCGCGACACTGCCGACGCCGAGGCCTACCGGATTTTGAAGGGCAACATTGAGCTGAACCTCCCCGACCACGGCTCGAATTCCTACACGCTCGTCTCCGGCGGTCCCGGCGAAGGCAAGAGCACCACGCTCTCGAACCTCGCCTACATTTATGCCAAGGGCGGCGCGAACGTTCTCGTCGTGGACGCCGACTTGCGCCGGCCCTCGCAGCACCGGCTCTTCGGCGTGGATAATAGCATCGGCCTCGTGGACTACTTGCACGGTCGCAAGACGCTCGAGGAAATCACCAAGCCCTCGAAGCTCGACAACCTCTCACTCATCCCGAGCGGCAACCTTTCCATGGAGGATGTCGGCATCCTGAACGGCCCGCGCATGAGCGAGCTCATCCGCGTACTCAAGCAGCATTACGATGTGGTGTTTTTCGACTCGCCGCCCATCCTCGGCGTGTCGGACGCGAGCATCCTCGTCTCCGAGGTGGATAACACGATCATGGTCGTCCAGTACCGCCGCTTCCCGCGCAACATGCTCCAGCGCGTGAAGTCCACCGTCACGCACGTCGGCGGCAATCTCATCGGCGTCGTACTCAACAATGTGGACATTCACCAGGACGATTCCTACCGCTACTACTCGAACTACAAGGACTACTACAGCCCCGTGCGCGACCGCGCCGCCGAGCCGAAGAAACTCCCCGCCGCCGCTTCGAACGGCGAAAACGAAGACGCCTACTAGCCATGAAACGCCTCCTCCTCAGCCTCCTCGCCCTCATCCTTCTCGCGACGCCGCGCGTTTTTGCGGACAATCTTTTCCGAAATGGAGATATCCTCGAAATGCGACTCAGTGGGCCGCCGGAAGAATTCACGCGCGAGTTCAGCCTAGTCCTCACCGTGGATGAGGGTGGCGTCAACCTGCCCCTGATCGGACGCGTGTCCGCGGTCGGATTATCCAGCACCGCGCTGGCGTCATCCATTGAACGGCGGCTGAAGGACGCGAAGATTTTCACGATCGCCAATGTGAACCTCACCTCCGCCTCCGGTGAAAAACGCATCGTCATCGTCGGCGGCTCCGTGCGGTCTCCGGGCAAGCAGCCGTGGATTCAGGATCTCACGCTCAGCGGCGCGATCAGCGGCGCGGGCGGGCCGTCTGACTTTGCGAAGGACAGCGTGAAAATAGTCCGCGCCGGCCGGGCGCAGACTTTCAGCCGGAAGGCGATCAAGAAGAACCCCTCGCTCGATCCGAGAATCGAGCCGGGCGACATCGTTGATGTGGACGGCGACTAGCCTGCGTCGCACATCGCGATCATTCCTCGATCAGATCCCGATGTTTCCACAGGTAGCCGAGTCCTGAGAAAACTGTGAGCACGAGCGTGACGCCGGCGAGCGTCCAACCGCCGTAGCGCCACGCGGGCCACCACCACTCGCGGACGTGCAGTGAGAGCCAGCCGGCGCGCTCCCATTCCATCACCGCGAGCAGGAGGAGGAAATATCCGGCGGTGACAATTTGCCAGACGGCCTTGTGTTTCCCCAGCCGCTCCGAATGCAAAATCACGCCGCGTCCCGCGGCCAGCAGGCGCAGTCCGGTGATCAGAAATTCGCGCGCGATGACCACGATGACGACCCACGCTGGGAGCGCTCGCAACGGCAGCAGACAAATGAAGGCCGCGGCGATCATCACCTTGTCCGCGAGCGGATCCATCAGCTTGCCGAAATTCGTCACCACGCCGTGCTTCCGCGCCAAGTGCCCGTCGAGGAAATCCGTGAAGCTCGCCGCGAGGAAAAAAAGCAGCGCCGCCGTGTATGCGAAACTCCAGCCCGTCTCGCGCCCCGGCGCGTGCAGTTCCTTCCACTCGAGACCGAAGGCCATCGTGGCCACAAAGGCCGCCGTCATCACGAAGCGTGAGACGGTGAGTTTGTTGGGCAGGTTCATGCGAAAAATTTCGGGCGTGGCGGGCGCAGTGTCACCACCCGCGGTTTGTCCACAAACCAAAAATGGCGTGTGTTCGGCCGCGTGTGGAAATCGGCGGTGGGACATTCGCGCCGCCGCGGCGTTCTCTTTGTCCCGCTCCTGCCCCCGCCTGAAAACCGCCGCCCTTGTCGCGCGCCGCGCACCCGCGCTATTCTCGCGTCATGCCGCCCGGCTGTCTCGCCTTCATTTTGCACGCGCACCTGCCGTTCGTGCGGCATCCCGAGCATCCGGAATTTTTCGAGGAAGAATGGCTCTTCGAAGCCATCACCGAGACCTATCTCCCGCTGCTGGATTCGTTCCACGCGCTCGACGCGGAGGGAGTAAAATTTCGCCTCGCGATGTCCGTCACGCCCACGCTCGGGCACATGCTGCGCGACGAACTTTTGCTCGCGCGCTACGACCGCTACCTCAATCGCCTCATCGCGCTCGCGGAAAATGAAGTGCGCCGCAGCCAGGCGCGCGCCGCCGAGCAGCGCACCGCGCGATTTTACATGCTCCGACTTTTGCGCGTGCGCGAATGGTGGACGCAGCGGTGGAAACGCGATCTCATCTCCGCGTTTCGTGCGCTGCAAAATTCCGGCCACCTCGAGCTCATCGCGTGCGCCGCGACGCACGGCTACCTCCCGCTCATGCTGCGGCCGGAATCCGTCCGCGCGCAAATCGCGCTCGGCGTCGCGGCGCATCGGGAGATGTTCGCCACCGCGCCGCGCGGCATCTGGCTCCCGGAATGCGCGTGGCGTCCCGGCGTGGATCGGGTGCTCGCGGAAAATGGCCTGCGCTGGTGCGCGCTGGATGCGCACGGGATCATGCTCGGCAAGCCGCGACCGCGCCGCGCGATTTACGCACCGGTTTTTACCCCGTCTGGCGTGGCCGTCTTTGGCCGCGACACGGAATCCGCGCGCCAGGTGTGGAGCGCCGCCGAGGGCTATCCGGGCGATCCGTGGTATCGCGATTTCTACCGCGACGCTGGCTGGGACTTGCCGGAAAAAGAGTTCCGCAAATTTTTCCCGCACGGCCCGCGCCGTTTCACCGGTCTGAAAATGCACCGCGTCACCGATGCGGGTCCGAAGGAAATTTATGATCGCGCGATGGCGATGTGCCGCGTCCGAGCGCACGCCGCGCATTTTGTCGAGGCGCGCATCGCGCAGCTTCGCGGCGTGCAGGCAAAGCTGCCTGTCCCGCCCGTCGTCGTCGCGCCGTTCGATGCGGAACTTTTCGGCCACTGGTGGTTCGAGGGCCCGGAGTGGCTCGCCGCGGTGATCACGGCCGCTGCGCGGCGGCCCGCGGAAATTCGCCTCGTCTCGCCCAACGAATACCTCGCGGAAAATGACACGCATCAAGTCGTCGAGCCCGCTGTGTCCTCGTGGGGCGAGGGCGGCTTTCACGCCGCGTGGCTCGATCCGTCGAACGCATGGATCTATCCCGAGTTGCACGCCGCGGAGGAAAAAATGGTCGCCAGCGCGCGCCATTTTTCCAGTGGGGCCGAGGCCGGAGAATTGCAGGAGCGCTGCCTGCGGCAGATGGCGCGCGAGCTTCTCCTCGCGCAATCGAGTGACTGGGCCTTCCTCATCCGCACCGGCACCGCGGGCGAATACGCCGCGCGCCGCACGCGCGAGCACCTCGCCCGTTTCACGACGCTGCACGCGCAACTCGATCCCGATCGCATTGACACTGCGCACTTGGAAAATTGCGAGGCCTCGGACAATCTCTTCCCGCGCCTGGACTGGCGCATCTATGCCTGACCGCCGATTCTCCCCCGTTGCCGTGCTGTTCGCCCTCGCCCTCGCCGCGTGCGCGCAGGAAAGTGTGCCGATTCTTTTTCTGCCGCCGCCGATGGAAGGCACGATTAGCCTCGGCATTTTCACGCCCGCCGGGAAGCTTGTCCGCGTGCTGCATCGCGAGGCGGCCACGGATGAATTCAAGGTCGGCGAAAATGGTCTCAGCACGCGCTGGGACGGCCGCGACGCCGCGGGCCAGCCCGCGCCGTTCGGCAAATATCGCGTGAGCGGATGGACGGTCGGCGACCTCGGCGTCGAGGGCGTGGCCTTTCACGGCAACGATTGGATCAAGGATGAAACGCCGCGCTACACGCGCGTGCTCGCGATCAAAGGCGTGGGCCGGGACGAGGTGCAGATCACGCTGCAGACCGCCGACGGCAAGGAGGAGACGCTCGGCTGGAAGCTCGCGCGCGAGGCCACGCCGCCGCCGCAGAGCGATGTCACCGCAGCAATCGACGAGGGAAAATTGATTATCCGCCGCGGTGGCGAAAGTGCGCCGTTGCTTTTCGCTGAGGGCGAAAAACCGATCGCATGTGCGAGCGGCAGCGGCGGTCGCGTGTGGGCGATCGTGCAGACGCCAGCGGGCCGCGAGGTGCGCGCGTATTCGCCGGATGGAGAATTTCTGCGCCGACTGCCGTACGAAAAGGACGAGCCGCAGCCGCAGCAGATCGTAGCGTCGCAGTGGAGCGAGATGATTTTTCTCCTCGATGAAAATGCCTCCGAGCAGCGCCTGCGTTCGCTCGCGCTCGGCACATCCGATCAGCAGTCCGCCGCAGGCACGCAGAGCCCGGCGAAATCCGCGTGGCGCGTGACTTACCTCAAGCGCATTTTGAAAAGCGACACGTTTGACGCCATCGCCGCGCACCTCGGCCGCGAGAAGCCGCCGACACCCGCGCCGGTGGTGAAAATTCCCGTGCGCGCGAATGCACTCACTGGCGACACGAAGGCGGAAATCGCGCTGAAAGTCACCGTGGATGCGGACGGCGTGATCCTCGAAACCGCCGACGACCTCCCGCTCGCGCGCGTGACGACCGCGCATCATCTGAAATGGGCCGTCCTCGTGAAGGAGGGCAACGCTCCCGTGCTTTTCCAGGGCGACGGCGTCGTCGTGGAAGAATTCAAATTCGCGCACCCGGAAAACTTGATGGCATTCGACGCCGGCGAAGTGGAACTGCGCGCGCCCGGCTCGAAGAAGGCCGCGCCCGCGCCAAAACGGGGCAAAGCACTGCGCCCCGGCGACGATCTGTGAAATGCAGAATGCGAGGTGCGAGGTGCGAAAATTTTAACACCTCGCTAACGCTGATCCCCACTCACGCTCACCGGACTGCTTTCATTCAAAACTCAGAATTCAACCTTCCTAATTCCCCGTGAATCCCCGCCGTTTCATCACCGCCGCCGAAAAAGTGGACGTCGTCTCACCGTGGACGCTCGAGGAGTGGATCTCCCGCAGCGACATCGTGGACAACCGGCAGCTCATGCTCGTGCGCGCGAACATGGAGCCGGGGCGCTGCCATCCCTTTCACACGCATCCGACACGCGAAGAACTGATCTACATCATCTCCGGCCGTGCCGAGCAATGGGTCGGTCGCGAGCACCGCGTCCTCGGCCCCGGCGAGACGGCGTTCATCCCGATGGGTGAGCCGCATGGCACGTACAATCCGTTCCGCGAGCGCCTCGTTTTCCTCGCGATCCTCTCGCCGCCGGACGCCGCGGAGCCGGGCATTGTGGACGTCTCTGCGGAGGAGCCGTGGGCCTCGATCCGCGCAGGCCTCACGCCCTGCGCGTAAAATGGGACGCTTTCGCGGAAGGGGAGCTTCTTCCTCATTCCATCAAACGGCGACTCCGCGCTTGGATGGTTGAATGTGTTCACGATCACGGAACTGCTGTCGAAGAAGCACCGTCGCAGCCAGTGTCGCAAATACGGTTCTTGTCCGCCGAAGTTCCAAGTTGCGTGCCAAAACGCGATCGCAGCGGAGGTCCGCGGCAGCCGATCAGTTGGTGGCCTCGATGACCTCAACGATACTATCCGTATCGATCCGGGCCGCCGTGGTCTTCCCAAAGAAAAAGATCATATTGTATTCCTGCGTCGCGCCGATCTCGCGCGGCGAGGTGAACGAGTATTGCGCACCGTTGTTAAGCCGGATTGCGAATGGTCGAAACGGATTCCGCTCCACCACATCTTTGATGTCCGCGATTTTCATTGGAAAAAGAATATCGAACCAAGAGCGTCATTCCAGCGGAAAGACCAGCCATGCCTTCCCAAGTTTTTGGAGTCGCCGCCGATTGCCACACTATTTGACCGACATGATTTCGTCCCAATTTTTCACCCCCACAATCGGCAGCGCAAAACGAAAGGCCGCTTCCTGCGCGGGAGTGCCTGCGGCCTTGAAGCACTCGTAAATCGGCCGCGGCGTGTCCGGCGTCGCAACGCTGTCGGGCTTGCGCCGCCACAGTCCGAGATTCAGCCCGCCTTCATGCTGGTGATCCACGTGACGGTGCAAAATGAACGCATCGATCCCGGCGAGTCGCGAAACTTTTTCCCACGCGTAGCAAAAGCCCGCGGCCTGATCGCGGTCGCCCTGCTCCGTGCCGTTCGAGTGAAATCCCTGCTCGCTCAAAATGATGCTCCGCCGCGCCCCGCGAAACTGCAGCGCCGGCCGCGCGAAGAACGCATCGAGCTGTTCGAGATTTTTGAACGTGATCCGTTTCGCGTCCGGCGACTGCGGTGCGGTTTTGTCCAGCCAAGTGCGCGGGTCGCCGAGATTTTCAGGATAGGGATGATGCGCGAGATGCCAGTCGTAGTCGCCGCCGGCGCGGGCGCAGCGGGCAAATTCTTCGAGGAAAAAACGCCCCGGCAGCGAGAGCCAGTGATCCTTGTCCGGATCGATCGTCCAGAAATGCGTGAGCGAAACGTATGCCCGCGCGCTCGTGCTCGCGCGCCGCAGCGCGGTGTGGGCGAGCCGCACCTCGCGCTCGTATTCCGCGACCGCCGCGGTGCGCGGCATGCGCCCGAAATTGTGCCACTGCCAGTGGACGTTCACCTCGTTGCCCACGATGAATCCGACCACGCGCCCGTGCGGGTCGTCAAAGCGCCCGTGCGCGTCATCCGCGCGGCAGAACCAGTCTGCGAGAAATTCAAACGCCGCGCGCCACCGCCGCGCGCCCTCCGGAGTCGAGAGATTGGGCGCGCCGATGCCGTTGCCGATTTTCGCATTGCGCGCCGGATGCAGCAGCAGCGCGTTGCGCGCGGGATCGAGCGACTGAATGGCGAGCACGATGAGAGACACATTCACGC
>JBBQJR010000160.1:0-7389 GCA_038326125.1 Chthoniobacterales bacterium | reverse complement strand
GCGAGCATTCCGAACAACCGGCCCGTCGCCTTCCGCATGCCGTGCTGCGACTCGATGAATTCCGCGAGCCCGCGCTTCTTCGCGGAGATTTTCAACCGCACGAGCGAGAAGGGCCACGCGCTGTCCATTGATTCATCCGTCTTCGTGCGCCCCAGCGGAAAGGACGGCGAGCGCTTCGCAAAATATTTCCCTGCCGAACTGAAGCCGCCGGTGAAAATTTCGCTCGGCGACTATGCGGGGTTCATCGAGGACTACCCGTATCCGTATGTGGTCAACAAAGTGTGCTGGGAATTCCCGTGCATCACGCCGAGCGACTGGCAGGCGTTCAACGCGCAGGGCGCGAAAAATCCCGAGACGCTCGCCGACTGGAAAGCTGCGCTCGACTGGGTCGTCGCAAAGCAGGGCGTGATGACGACCGTCTTCCACCCGCACGGCTGGAGTTCGCCCGAGCAGTGGGTGGAGTTCATTGATTACGCGCAGGAAAAATTTGGGCAGCGCGTGAAATTCCTCACCTTCCGCGAGGCGCTGGAGAGGATTGAAAAAAATGCGCTGCGGGGCGGTTCACTTCGGCCTTCATGGCAGCGTGCTGGAGCCGGAGAGTGGCTAAGTGAACCTGCCCGCCTGCTCGACATTGATGGAGATGGCTTCATGGATGTTTTGGCTCACCGGGATCGACCTGACGGCGTCGATTTGACCAGAGTTTGGCGACCCAAAGAAAACTGTTGGCATGAAGCGCGCACGCCTTTCCTTTTGGAAACCGTTAACGGGTTCGATTCCAAAATTGCTTTCGTTGATGATGCTCGTTTCGGCGTCGTGCGTTCTTCCGGTGCAGCCTCGGCGCTTCCCGTTGGCACCGTTTTTTCGCCGACATTTTTTACATGGAATGGCGAGAGATGGGAACATGATGACCTGCTGGCTAGCGGCTTGAGCGGTCTGGTGGATGCAGTGAGAAAACCCCTAGATGTCGGTATCCGCTTCCGCGATTTCGACAACGACGGCGTGTGCGAACTGCTCGTGAACCACGACATTTTCTCGTGGAACGAGAGCGAGAAAAAATGGAAGCCCGCGGGCTTCTCGCTGCCCGAGGGCTGCGCGGTCGTGGACGACAAGGGCCACGACAACGGCCTGCGCTTCGTGGACCTCAATGGCGACGGCTACGCCGATATTTTTCAGTCAAACGATGCGGGCTGCTCGATTCACCTCTGGGCGGGCAAGGTGAAGGACGGCCTCGGCTGGAAGCGCGGCTGGCCGCACGTCGTCCGCACGCTCGACCGCGCGGGTGCGGATGCGCTGCGCATCCCGCCGTTCGTCCGCGACGGGCAGGACAATGGCGCGTGGTTTCGCGACGAGCACGCGGTCTGGCAAAACGAGGACACTTTCAAACTCGAAGCGCACACGCTGCGCCGCTCGTTCAAGGATCTCATCGCGTTCGATGTGCCGCCGCCCTTGTCGCCGCAGGACTCGCTCGCCGCGATGCGCCCGCGTCCCGGCTTTCGCGTCGAACTCGTCGCCGCGGAGCCGCTCGTCGAGTCGCCCGTGGCATTTGAGTGGGACGCGCGCGGGCGGCTGTGGGTCGTGGAGATGCGCGACTATCCGCTCGGCATGGACGGCAAGGGCAAAGCCGGCGGCGTGATCAAAGTGCTCACCGACACGAAGGGCGACGGGCATTTCGATCAGGCGAAAATTTTCGCCGAAGGCATCCCCTTCCCGAGCGGAATTTTCCCGTGGCGCGACGGCGTGATCGTCGCCGCTGCGCCGGACATCATTTTTCTCCGCGACAAAAATGGCGATGGCAGTGCGGTCGAGCGCACGGTGCTTTTCACCGGCTTCACGCTGGGAAATCAGCAGCATCGCATCAACGGATTCGACTGGGGACTCGATGGCTGGCTCTACGGCGCGAACGGCGACAGCGGCGGCAGCATCGTGGCCGGCGCTGCAAAAGATCACGCCGAGCAAAAGGGGGTGAGCATCTCCGGGCGCGACTTTCGCTTCCGTCCCGACACCGGCGAATTTGAGGCCGAGAGCGGGAGCACGCAGTACGGGCGGCATCGCGATGATTGGGGAAACTGGTTTGGCAACAACAACCCGGCGTGGCTCTGGCACTACACGCTCGAGGATCGCTACATCCGCCGGAACCCGCGGCTCGCCGTGAAGACCACAAAGCAGCCGCTCGCAAACTACGCGGACAACACGCGCGTCTTCACCGCGTATCCGCGCGAGTCCGCACCGATTCGTTTCAATCAGCCGCAGTCGCTCGGCTTCGTGACGAGCGCGAACAGCGCGACGCCGTACCGCGACGAATTGTTCGGGCGCGATTTTGCGACGAGCGTGTTCATCAGCGAGCCGGTGCACAATGCCGTGCATCGCGAGGTGCTGCGCGCGGATGGCGCGAGCTTCACGAGCAAGCGTGCGGACGACGAGCAGGAGCGCGAATTTCTGGCGAGCCTCGACGTGTGGTTTCGCCCGACGATGATGAAGACCGGCCCCGACGGCGCGCTCTACATCGCGGACATGTATCGCTTCGTGCTCGAGCATCCCGAGTGGATCGCGCCCGAGACGCAGAGCCGCCTCGACCTGCGCGCGGGCGCGGACAAAGGACGCATCTGGCGCGTTCTTCCGACCGGCGCGAAACTCCAACCAATCCCAAATCTCGCGCACCTCGACGACGCGGCGCTCGCGGCGGCGCTTGATTCGCCGAACGGCTGGCAGCGCGACACCGTGCAGCGCCTGCTCATCGAGCGGGAAAGCGGCGGCACCACCGCGAAGACATCCGCGCCAAAGCTGCGCGAATTCGCGGTGAAAGCAGCGAATCCAAAAGTGCGCGTGCAGGCCATCGCCACACTCGCGACGCTCGATTTGCTGGACGCGGAAATCATCCGCGCCGCGCTGCGCGATGCGCATCCGCAGGTGCGCGTGCAGGCGCTGCGTGCGAGCGAGCGGCTCGCGGGTGAGAGTGCGCTGCTCCCGGCGCTGCTCGCGTGCGCGGACGATCCGGAGTTCACCGTGCGCCGGCAACTCGCGCTCACGCTCGGAGAATGGCACAACGAGCGTGCGCAAAACGCGCTGCAAAAATTAGCTGACCGCGAGGGTGACGTTGCGCAGATGCGACTCGCGATCCTGTCGTCGCTCACACCGGAGAGTGCGCTTTTCAAAAAGCTGAACGCAGCCGCCGCAGCGCCCGGTCCGGTGCCAACGCTGCCGAAAGCGAGCACGGCGGATCGCGCGAAAGTCGTGGCGGGCTACGCATCCGTCGCCACGCTGAAAGGTGACGCGCCGCGCGGGCACGCGCTTTTCACGCAGCAATGCGCGATCTGCCACCGTCTGAAAAACGAGGGCATGGAAGTCGGCCCCGATCTCGCGATGGTCGCCGACAAGCCGGACGACTGGCTGCTCACCGCGATTTTCGATCCGAACGTTGCCGTCGAGCCGCGCTACCAGGCACTGCTCGTGAAACTGAAAAACGGCACGGAGATCAGCGGCATCGTCGCTGGCGAAACGGCGAACAATCTGACGCTCAAACTTCCCGGCGGCGCGGAATTTCCCGTGCTGCGCGCGGACATCGCGGAAGAAAAGCCTGCGGGGCGCTCGCTGATGCCGGAGGGCATGGAGACGGTGCTGAAGCCGCAGGACGCCGCCGATGTGATTGCGTGGCTGCGCGCGAAATGATTTCGTCCGCGCGTGTCCGTAGCTCCGATTGAATTTGCCCGCAGTTTTCAGCCCCGGCCGATCCGCCACGTCCTGATGGATTGGGACGGCACGACTTCGCTCAGCCGCGGCGGCTGGGCGGAGATCATGGCCACGCTTTACGCGGAGCATCTGCCCGTGCTCGCGGAGGAAAATGATCGCGCGCGCCACGAGTTCGCGCGCGCGGAACTGATGACGCTGAACGGCAAGCCGAGCATTCACCAGATGGCCCATCTCGCTGCGCTGGTGGAGCGCCGCGGCGGCACTGCGAGTGCGGCGGAAATTTACCACGATGAATTTCAGCGCCGGCTCGGCGCGGCAGTGCGCGCGCGGCTCGAACTTGTGCGTGGCGAAGCGCCCGGCACGGACTCGCTGCTCGTGCGTGGAGTCCGCGCATTTTTTGAAATGCTGCGCGCGCGCGGCATCACGATCACGCTCGCGACGGGCTCGGTGTTCGAGGAAGTACGGCACGAGACGGAACTGCTCGATGTGGCGCGCTACTTCGACGCGATGCACGGGCCGCGCAGCCTCGAAGACCGCGAATTTTCCAAGCGCGCGATCATCGCGCAGGTCTTGCGCGAGCACAAAACGGAAGGCGCGCTGCTGCTCGCTTTCGGAGACGGGCCGGTGGAAATCGCGGAGACGAAAGCGGTCGGCGGCATCGCGATCGCGGTGGCGAGCGACGAGGAAAATCACGGCACCGGCCGGGTCGATCCGGCGAAACGCGAGACGCTGCTCGCGGCCGGCGCGGATGGCGTGATTGCAGATTTTCACCACGCGCGCGAAATCATCGCCGCGCTGATTGCTCCATGAATCAATTTGATCCCGCAGAAATTCGCGCGCACCCGCTCGCCGAACGGCGCAGTCTTCTAACCGCAGAGGAAATTCTGGTCGATCCGAATTCCGCGCCTGCGCCGACAAACGTCGCGGTGACGATTGCGGACGCCGCCCAAAAAATCCGCGCGGCGCGCGAGCGGGATGCGTCGGTGATTTTGATGTACGGGGCGCACCTGCTGCGCAACGGCGCGGCTCGCATCCTCACGGAACTCATGGAGCGCGGATGGATCACGCACCTCGCCACGAATGGCGCGGGGACGATTCACGACTGGGAATTCGCGTGGCTCGGGAGCTCCTGCGAGAGCGTGGAGGACAATGTCGCGACTGGAACTTTCGGAGCGTGGGACGAGACGGGGCGCAATATCCACCTCGCGCTGCTCGCGGGCGGGCTGCGCGGTGAAGGGTACGGCGCGGCGCTCGGACGTTTCATTTTGGAAGACGGCTGCACGTTTCCCGCGCCGGAAAAACTGCGCGAGGCGCTGACGCACGCCGGGCAGGACGCACCGGCGCAAGCCGAGCTTTTGACGGTCATGCAGCGTCACGCGATCGCCGCGGGACGGCATGAGGTTTTCCACAAATCAAAACACGCGTCCATCCTCGCGCAGGCGTTCCGACTCGGCGTGCCGGCGACGGTGCATCCGGGCATCGGCTACGACATCGTGTCGTGCCACCCGCTGTTCAACGGCGCGGTGATCGGCCGTGCGGCCACGACGGATTTTCACTCGATGTGCGCGAGCGTGGACCGGCTCGATGGCGGCGTGCTCCTCTCGATCGGTTCGGCGATCATGGCGCCGCAGGTTTTTGAAAAGAGCCTGAGTTGCGTGCATAACGTGCGCTTTCAAAACGACCTCCCCACCGTCAGCGGGCATAGCCTTTTCGTCGTGGACCTGCAGGATGGCGGGAACTGGGATTGGTCGCGCGGAGAGCCGCCGAAAACTTCCGCGGCGTATTATTTGCGGTTCTGCAAAAGTTTTTCACGCATGGGCGGCGCGATGCAGTACGCGCAGTGCGACAATCTCGCCTTCGTCCATCACCTGCTGCAGGCACTCCGCCAATGAGCATGACCCGGGAACGATTCGCCGAACTGGCTGGACGCTACGCGACGCTGCGCATCGCGGTCGTCGGTGATTTTTGCCTCGACCGCTACCTCGACATCGATCCGGCGAAAAGTGAGACATCGATCGAGACCGGCCTGCCCGTGCATAATGTCACTGGCGTGCGTTCGCAGCCTGGGGCGGCCGGGACGATCCTCGGGAATCTTGTCGCGCTCGGCGCAGCGGCGGTGCTGCCGGTCGGCTTTTGCGGCGAGGATGGCGAGGGCTGGGAGCTGCTCCGCGCACTGCGCCGCATGCCGCGCGTGCAACTCGATGGGTTCATCCAGACGTCGCAGCGGCGCACGTTTTCGTACACGAAGCCGCTCGTTCACGAGGCCGGCGAGACTCCGCGCGAACTGAGCCGGCTCGATTTGAAAAACTGGACGCCGACGCCGGGCCAGGTCGAGGAGCAGTTGCTCGCCGCGCTGCACGACACCGCAAAAAATGCGGACGCGGTGATCGTGATGGATCAGGTGGACCTCGCGGAGACCGGCGTGATCACGGCGCGAGTCTGCGAGGCCATCGGTGAAATTTCGCGCGAGCGGCCAGCGCTGCCGGTGCTCGCGGATTGCCGGCGCGGGCTGCGCGGCTGGCCGGCGTGCATTTGGAAAATGAACGCGCGCGAGCTGTCGCTGCTGTGGGGAGTGTCCGAATCGGACAGCGACGCCGTGCGCGCCGCCACCGGAGAACTCGCGCGGAACAATCGTCGCGCGGTTTTCGTCACGATGGCGGGCGATGGCATTCTCGGTGCGGATGAATCCGGCGCGACCGCGCACGTGCCCGCGTTTCCGCTCCGGGGACCGATCGATATTGTCGGTGCGGGCGATTCGGTTTCCGCGAATCTCGCCATGGCGCTCGCAGCGGGGGCATCCGTGGCCGAGACGATGGAAATGGCGATGGCGGCGGCGAGCATTGTTATCCATCAGATCGGCACCACCGGCACGGCGACGCTGCCGGAAATCGCAGAGCTTTTGTTCGGCGCGCAGGACTGATCTCCCGTGGTGGGAAAAATTCCCGTTGACGCGTAGCGCAGCATCTGCGTTCTTAATGGCGTTCGATTTGCGCCAGCGGTTTCGGTCTCCCCGACTGAACGGGACAGTCTTCAGCGACGTCAGCAAACCCTCACGACCGCGGCGCAATCCACCTTTTTTCCGCACTCATGATGACTGGGCAACACCAGTGATCCGACGTGACGCGCAGGAAGTCTTGTTCCCAAAAATGCGGGCAAAGCTCCGGCGCAATCGCCAAGGCACAAACCTTGCGGCGCAGAATGGCCGGGGCCGACCCGACACCATTCCTCCAGCCGCAACGGGCCACTGTTCCGTTGGGCGCGTGAAAAACTTTCGATACCGCGGCACTTCGGGATGAGCGCCACACCAGTTTGATTTCCATGAGCAACAAAAACGACCCGGAACTCCTCGACAAGGAGGCTCCGAAAAAAAAGACAGCTGCAAAAAAGACCGGCACGACCGTGACGGCCAAAAAGAAGCCAGCGCCAATTGCGCCAAATGCGGAAAAGGCGACGCCTGCCAAACGCGCACCGCGGAAGAAACCCGCCGCCACGGCTGACGCCGCCGCACCGGCAGCGGAGATTTCCACTGCGAGTGAAATCGCGCCGACTGCGGAAGCTCCGGCTGCATCCGCGAAGCCCGCCGAGCCGAGTCCGACGACTCCGCAAATTCCCGAGCCTCCGGTCGCCATTGCACCCGCTGCGACGCCTGCGCCGGCCCCTGTGTCGCCGGATGCACCGAAGCCGCGTCCGCTCTACATTCCG
>JBBQJR010000159.1:0-7407 GCA_038326125.1 Chthoniobacterales bacterium | reverse complement strand
TGTGCCGGGATCGCGGAGCCGCCGCATTCGTGGGCGGTCGAGCGCGCGATGCTGAAATTTCTCGAAACCGCGTGGCGCGAGCCGGACGAGGGCATCTGGGAAGTGCGCGGGCCGCGCCGGCATTTCACGCACTCGAAGCTGATGGCGTGGGTCGCGTTCGATCGCGCGGTGAAGGCCGTCGAGCAGTTTGGGAAAGACGGCCCGCTGGACTGCTGGCGCGAGCAGCGCGATGCCTTGCGCGAGGAAATCTGCGAGCGCGGATTCAACCGCGAAAAGAATGCGTTCGTGCAAATTTATGACGGCGATGCGCTCGATGCCAGTCTGCTCATGGTGCCGCTGGTCGGCTTCCTGCCCGCGGACGATGAGCGGGTGCGCGGCACCGTCGCGGCGATCGAGCGCGAACTGCTCGTGGAGGGCTACGTGCTGCGCTATCGCAGTGAAGAATGCTCGCAGGTGGACGGCCTGCCACCGGGCGAAGGCGCATTTTTGCTCTGCACGTTTTGGCTCGCCGACAATTACGCCCTCGCTGGCCGCTGGGACGAAGCGCGCGCCGTGTACGAGCGGCTGCTCGCGATTCGCAACGATCTCGGCCTGCTCGCCGAGCAATACGATCCGCACGCCAAGCGAATGCTCGGCAATTTTCCGCAGGCCTTTTCGCACGTCGGCCTCGTGAATACCGCGCGCAATCTTTCGCGCGATGGCGGCCCCGCGCACCAGCGGCCCCGCGCGGGAGAATGACGGCCGCGCGGGGCGCGTTTAATCGGGGCGGGCGCGCGACCCGCGCCGGAGGTGGCGGCGCTCCACTTCCTTGATCGGCCGGCCTTCGATGAACACGGCTTGAGTGTGCGCGGCTACTTGCGCTCCAAACAAACCGATCATCGCCACGATCCACGCCCAGAGCACCACGACGATAATCCCGCCGAGCGAGCCGTAGATGACATTGTATCGCCCGAGCCAGTGCAGGTAGCCGAGGAAGATCGGCTTGGCGGTGGCAAAAAGCAGCGCAGCCAGAATCGCGCCCGCGAGCGCGGCCGGCCAGTGCGGCCGCTTTTCGGGCACGAAGCGGTAAGTGAAAGAAGACGCGACTAACACGAAGACTGGCGGCAGCGCATTGACGACCAGGTGGTAAAGCATCTCCTGACCGAATGGCAAAATGCCGAACGACCATCGCAAAATCTGAAGAACAATCGGCGATCCCAGAGCCACGAGGAACATCACGCCGAGCATGAGCAACATCGCAAACCGCACGCGCAGATGTTTCCAAAACTGAAAGTTCTCCCCGGCATCGAAGATAATGTTCAGCGCCTTGGCCACCGCGCCGAAAACCAGCGCGCCGGTCCAGATCAGCGGCAGAATGGAAAACAAACCGCTGCCGCGCGCCGTGGCGAATGTCTGCATGACGATTCGGTCGATCGCCACCGGCCCGCGGGGCAGAAGTTCGCCGAGATAGTGGGTGGCCTGTTTGACGGCCCATTGCGGATCGACGAAAAACGCGGCAACGGATCCAACCGCGAGCAGCAGCGGAAAGAGTGAGAGAAGGCTGTAGTAGGCTATCGCCGCGGCCCAGCTTGCGTTGTCGTCCTTGAAAAAGCTGCGTGCCGCCAGCTTTGTGACGCGCCACGCGAGCGCACGGTGTGCCGCGGTCGGCCAGGCGGAGAGGATGGTTCGGAGTTTGATCATGCCGCGCGGAAAGACGGCTTACGCTTGCAACCCGTGAAAGACACTCTCATTCGAGACACGGCGACCTGCTTGGAGAATGAACTGCGCTGCGATCCGCAAGCTCCGAGAGCAGCACCGCGAGAAAGAGCGCGATGGAGAAGATGAGGAGCACCGTCATTTCTCAATCTTGAGGCGTCTCCGTCGGAATGTCTCGTCCACAAGCGGGCGTGACACCGGGCTGCGGGCGCGGTCATGGTCGCGTTCCAATGTTGCGCAAAATCTGGATCGAACTCCGCTCCTCGCTTTGGTTCGTACCGGGGCTGCTCGTGCTCGTGGCCATCGCATTCGCGCTCGGCTTGGTGGAACTCGACTTGATTTACGCCGGTCCGCTCCGGGCCAAAGCCTGGAAGCCGCTGCTCAACGCCGGCGCCGAAGGTGCGCGCGGGATGCTCACCGCTATCGCGAGTTCGATGATCACCGTGGCTGCGATGGCGTTTTCGATCACCATCGTCACGCTCTCCCTCGCTTCCACGCAGTACACGCCGCGCATCCTGCGCAACTTCATGCGCGACCGGGCAAATCAGTTTGTGCTCGGCATTTTCGTGGCCATTTTCACCTATTGCCTGATCGTGCTGCGCACCATCCGCGGCAGCGCGGAAATTGACGGCGCGGGTTTCGTGCCGCTGCTCGCGGTCGCGTTTGGACTGCTGCTGGCGCTGCTCTCCATCGGCTGCCTCATCTTTTTCATCCATCACGTCGCCGCTTCCATCCAGGCATCCTACATCCTCCAGGCCATCACGCATGAGACGCACACGGCCATCGAGATACTCTTCCCGGAAAAAATGGACAAAGACGGGGGACGCGCGCAGGCGCAGCCACGACGCGAGTGCGAGTGGCACCCGGTCGCGGCAGATGCGAATGGCTACATCCAGCATGTGGACTCGGAGGCGCTCCTGCATTTTGCCTGTGAGCATGATGCGGTGCTGCGGATCGAGCGCGGCCCGGGCGACTTCGCCGTGGAAGGCGCTCCGCTCGTCTGCGCAAGCTGCCCGCTCGACGATGCCGCTGCCGCCACGCTGCGGGCGCATTTTGCCATCGGAGATTTCCGCACGGTGGATCAGGACGCGGGCTTCGGCATCCGCCAAATCGTTGACATCGCGCTGAAGGCGCTCTCGCCCGGCGTGAATGACACGAGCACCGCGGTGTCGTGCCTGGACTACTTGAGCGCCATTCTTTGCCGACTTGCGACGCGGCGGCTTGAGCCGCTCTTTTGCGAGGAAGATGGCAAGTTGCGCGTGATCACGCCGGCTCCGGATTTTGGCGAACATGTCGCGAAGAGCCTCGACGAAATCCGTCTCTCCGCCGCGGGCAATGTCACGATTCTGCTCAAGATGCTTGGCGTCCTGCAGCGCGTGGCAAAGGCGACGCGCAGCGCCCCACGGCACGAAGCGCTGCTCCGGCACGCGCAACTGGTGGCGGAGGCTGCGGACCATTCCGCGCCCGCAGCCTACGACCGCGAGCGCATCAGCGTGCGGATTGAGTCTGTGCGCGATGCGCTCGGTGCGGCTCAGGAAACGCTCCCGCCGCTTTCGCCGAATCGCGGCGTCGAGCCGTGGATGTAGCCGCAGTGCCAGGGACGCCGTCACCCGCGCATCCTAATCGAGTTTGCGCGCCCTTTTTCCCGCACGGATCATGCGCGTTGATGCGCGACGATTTGGAGTGAAGCCGAATCATCCGCGACGGTCACGACCGGTGCATGGTGACGGAGGCGCGGCCACCGGCAGCCGGAATCACGCCCCAGTCTTCAGCACGAAATAGCGGATGCGCTTTCCCGTCATGCTGCGAAAGAAGCCGGGCACGATCTCGCGGGGCTGGAGATTGTCCCGCGCGCCGTGGCCCGCAGGCGTCTTGTGCAGGCACAACTCGCGCAGGTCGGCAATGAACTCCCTGGCTTCGTAACTGTGTCCAAACTGGCCGGCAGCGAAGCCGGTCACGTCAATCATGTTGATCTTGCCGTCCGTGCCGCCCTGCTCTGCGACGTAACCCGACAGGCGATGATCCCCGCGTCGCAAACCGGTGATTTCCAACGCCGCGAGCACGGTGGACTCGATCAATCCGAGGCGCTCGTGACCGCCGTGCAGCAGGCTCGAAAGGCTGAGCGCGCGATCCTTCGCCGAGACGTAGATCGTCAGATGTCCGACCATCGGCAGGAAGCGCTCGACGTATTGAGCGAACAGTCCCTGGCCGATGTCCGGCGCGAGGAGGATGACCTGATCGGCGAGCCGCTCCCGCCGGTGCTGCGGCTCGCAGGCATTGGCGAGATCGGCGAGGGAACGCACGAGCGCGCGGGCACCCATCGAGTGCGCGACGAGGTGCAACTCGGCCCCCTCCTGCCGGCACACACGTGCGAGCGATTGAAGAAACGGAGCGAGCCGCTGCTGCGTCCACTCGCAGTTTTCCTCGTCAGCGAGGTAGCTCAGCAGCGACCCCGTCGCCGGCCACGAGTAGGCGATGCAAACGCCCCTCATCTCGCCGTCGCACCTCACCAGGCCGAGGTCGCCGGCGAGCTGCGCCGTCTTTCGCACCGCGAAATCAAAAGTGGTGTTGTAGCCGTGGATGAAGACGAGGACCTGCCGGGGATGTCCCGGCTTCGGCGAAGGTGCCGAGCGGATGGCCGGGCGCAATTGGGTTTCGACGAACGCCGCGATCTCCGCATCCGTGCGCCGCAAGGCGTTTTGGCGCGCCCCTTCCGCCGAATCGCTCTGCGCGTGTGCGGACGTGGCCGCGATGGCCGCGTCCACTCGCCCGAGCCGATGCGCCGGGCCGAGCGTCACGCGCTCCCAGCCCATGTGGAGTCCCGGCGGATCCGTGCGTCCGCCGGAAAAGCGCAGCGCGGCGCCCGTCGGCTCCTGCCGGCGATCGGTCGCAAAGAAAACCTTGGCCGTGCGCGTGTCTGGCTGCGGCCCCGGGCAAGCCAGCGGAGCGCGCGTCGCGCAGCCCGCACCGAAGAGTAGGAGCGCGATCGAGATGCTGGCGGCGGAAACGATTCGCATTTTGCGAGGAAGGCGGGTTCAGCCAGTGATGTAAAGGAGGGCGAGCCTGCAGCGTCGCGCTGATGGTAGATGGAGAATGATTCGCCACCGCGCGAAGACCGCGGAACTGCCAGCCACACGGCTCATACGGACAGACCCGGCGCAAGCAAGCACATGCCTGCGGCGCGATGGCTAGGAATAGCTCAACTGCTTTCGATCCGGCTTCTGCTCCGCAGTGCGGCGATTGTTTGGTTTAGAAATGGCGTGTTTGATTTCCTAACCACTTCTTTCTGATGCCAGACCATGCATCCCCATCATCCGCTCACCGGACAAACCAAAAGAACGCGATGGCGACGGCGGTCGGCATGAGCGCCCCGAGGAACAGGCCGAGCGGGCTGATGCCTTCGTCCTCGAAGACTTTCGCATCCTGGAGGATTCCTACGCCCGCGGGGTTCGGGGCATTCGCGATGACCGTGAGGCCGCCGCCGGCCACCGCACCTGCGACAAGTGCGTATTGGAGTTCGGGCGAGATGCCTTCGACCAGCGAGCCGAGGTAGGTCAGCGCGGCGTTATCGGTGAGTGCGGTGAGGCCCGTCGCGCCGAAGAAAAGCGCGGGGCCGTTGAGGCTCTCGATGAGCGGCTTCAGCCAGTAGGATTGCAGCGAACCGAGCGTGACCAAGCCCGCGAGGAAGAAGCCGACGAGCAGGCCTTCGCGCAGTTTGAGTTCGTCCTGGAATTCCTTCGTCGCGGCGACCACGCCGAGGAAGAGCACGAGGATTCCCCAGAAGACATCGGGGTGATGCGCGAAGGCGACAACGAGCGCGAGGAAGACGAGGTGAATCGCCGTGAGCCATGCCGGGACGCCGGCGCTTGTGTCCGGCTTGGGTTCGAGCGCGGTGAGCTGCTTGCGGAAGAGCAGCGCCGTGATCGCGGTCGAGGCCGCGCAGGCCGCCACTGCGCGCCAGCCGAAATGCGTGAGCATGAACAGCGTGTCCCACTTCCACTTTGCCGCGACCATCAGCACGGGCGGTGCGGCGAAATGCGTGAGGGTCCCGCCGATGGAGACATTCACGAAGAGGAGGCCGAGCGTGGCATAGGCGAACTTCGCGCTGATGCCGCGATCGAAATACCGGCGCTTGAGCACGAGCGCGAGCAGGGTCATCGCCGCGGGCTCGGTGATGAGCGAGCCGAGCAACGGCCCGAGGATCATCGCCGCGATGTAGAACGCGGCGCTTTCGCCGAGCGGGAGAAGCCGGGCCGTGAGGGAGATCAGCCGCTCTGCGAGTTGCACGATCGGACGCGTAGCCGCGACGACCATGACCGCCAGCACGAACTTCGGCTCGTTGAAATTCAGACCCTCGATGTAGCTCACCGCATCATGCACCGAGCCCTTGAGCGCTGCGATGCCGAGGAAAAGCGCCGCCGCCCACAGGCCGAAAACGACTTCCGTTTCCGCGAGGAAATGCAGCGTGTTTTCCTGAATGGAATCGGGCGGACACTGGTGCGCCCAGTGCGCGAATCGCTTCACGGAAAACGTGTGCAGCACCGCGAGTGCGAAGAAAACCGTCGCGAGGATTTCAGAGGGTGAGGGATGCATTTGCCTTGTGCCGCTTCCCGAAGGATTCGGCGGATCGAATTCCAAACGGCCAGAACTCCGGCTCAAAGTAAACCGCTGGCGCCAGGAAAATGAGCTTCAACAAGCGCTCCTCAAGTCGGCACCGCCGCTTTTTGTCCCGCAGAATTCCAGGTCGGTCGTTCACTTGGCTTGTGATCGTGACTCGCGATTCGCGTCGCCGATCACTTTTTCGGACGGCCTCCCGCGGCGGACTGATCGGGCTCGGATGCTTCCGCCGACTCCAGCAGATTTTTACTTTCATCCGCTGGTCGCGACGAACCGGTTATCTCCTGAATTTCCTCGGCATCGCTTTGCAGTCCGCCTTCTGCCTCGGTGGAGACGACATCCGGCTCGGATTCTTTTTTCGGCGGCGCGGGTTCCCGGACGCTGGACCGAGTGTCCGGCATTTCTTTCCGCGGCTCGCGCACCAGCCGGATCGGCACCGTCTCCGGGAAGATGATCTCGCGCCCCTCGTCGGGCATCGTGATTTTGGAATCCTGGAACGCCCGCTTCACCAGCCGGAGCACCGAAGACCTGACCTTCAACCAACTGTTCTGCTTGCCATCAATCCAGAAATATACCCGCAAGTTGACGCTGGACGCTCCCAGCTTTTCCACGAGGACCCACGGGTCCGGTTCCTTCAGCACCGCCGGATGCTCCGCCAGCACGCGCGACGCGATTTCCTGCGCGTGGGCGATGCTGTCCGCATAGCCGATGCCTACATCAAATTCCAAGCGGCGCTTCGGATTGCTGGTGAAGTTTCGGATCGGGCTTTTATAGACGATGGCATTGGGCAACTGCACGTCATTGCCATCCGTAGTCGCCAGGATGGTGGCCCGGATCGTGAGACGCTGGACGTAGCCGGTGATTCCCGAAATCTCGATGAGGTCGCCCGTGCGAAACGGACGCTGCATGCTGAGAAAAATACTGGCCAGGAAGTTCTCCGTGATGTCCCGAAACGCAATGCCAAGGGCGAGGCCGATCAGCCCGGTGCCGCCGATGAGCGAGAGCGCCAGGCGCGTCAGTCCCACGACGCGCAGGACGAGGTAAAATCCGATCAGCACAATGAAAATGCCGAGCGACTTGCGGACGACATCGCGC
>JBBQJR010000158.1:0-7414 GCA_038326125.1 Chthoniobacterales bacterium | reverse complement strand
TCGGGCAAGACGACGACGCTCTATGCGTGCCTGAACAAGATCAACACGGTGGATACCAAAGTGCTCACGGCGGAAGACCCGGTCGAATACGAGATCGAGGGAATCATCCAGGTGCCGATCAACGAGGGCATCGGGCTGAATTTCGGGCGCGTGCTGCGCGCATTTCTCCGCCAGGATCCGGACAAAATCATGGTCGGCGAGACGCGCGACGTGGAGACGGCGCAGATCGCGATTCAAGCTTCGCTCACGGGACATCTGGTTTTCACGACACTGCACACAAACGACGCGCCGGGCGCGGTGACGCGGCTGATTGACATGGGCGTGGAGCCGTTCCTCATCTCCGCTTCGCTCGAGGCGGTGCTCGGCCAGCGGCTGATCCGCCGCGTGTGCTCGGTGTGCCGCAAGCCGTATGAGCCGAGCGAAAGTGTGCTCGCGCAACTCGGCCTCACGCCGCAGGAAATCGGCGACAAGAGCTTTTACTACGGCGGCGGGTGCGACGTGTGCAACAACACGGGGTATCGCGGACGCAAGGGAATTTACGAACTGCTCGACATCACCGATCCGCTGCGCCAGCTTATCAACGAACGCGCGCCGTCCGTGGTGATGAAGCAGAAGGCGATCGAGCTCGGCATGGACACGCTGCGGCAGGACGGGCTGCGCTCGATTTACGTCGGCGAGACGACGATCGAGGAAGTGCTCAAATACACGTAGTCGGGATTCCGATGGACAAGATTTTCCCTCGCCTCTAACTAAGAAACAACGAAGACCCTCCAGATTTTATGCCGCGATTTGAATACACCGCCCTCGACGCACGGGGAGCTGAATCCCAAGGAGTCGTGGATGCCGCGACGCAAAACGATGTCGTCGCGCAATTGAGACAGCAGGGATTTTTCCCGACGAGCGTCGTGCCGGAGGGGCAGGGGAAAAAAGTCGCGAAGGCCGTGAAGGCGGGCAACAAGCAGGTGGCGGCGACGAAGGTGAAGGAGAAAAAAGGCGGCGGCTTCATGGCGCGGAAAACGGTGAAGACCAAGGTGCTGATGATTTTCACGCGCCAGCTCGCGACGCTGATTGATGCCGGCCTGCCGCTGCTCAAAGGGCTGAACGTGCTCGCGAAGCAGGAGAAGGATCTCGTGCTGCGCAACTCGATCATTTCGATCGCGGATTCCGTGCAGGGCGGCAGCACCTTCTCGGAGGCAATGTGGCAGCATCCGAAGATTTTCCACCGGCTCTATGTGAGCATGGTGAAGGCGGGCGAAATCGGCGGCGTGCTCGAGCTCGTGCTCACGCGCCTCGCGGAGTTTCAGGAGAAGGCGCAGAAGCTGAAAAACAAAATCAAGTCCGCGATGACCTACCCGGTCGTGGTGCTGGTCATCGCGCTGCTCATCCTCGTGTTCCTCCTCACGACGATCGTCCCGAAATTCGCCGGCATCTTCAAGGACATGCTCGGCGAAAGTGCCAAGCTGCCGGCGCTGACGCTGTGGGTCATGGGCGTGAGCGATTTTCTGCTGCACATGTTTATCCCGCCGAACCTGTGGTTCACGATGCTCGCGATTGCGATCATCGGCAGCGGATGGTGGGCGCTGCACAACACGGTGAAGGGCATTGACTTCATGGACCGCATGAAACTGCGGCTGCCCATTTTCGGAGACATCTCGCGCAAGGGTGCCATCGCGCGCTTCACCCGCACGCTCGGCACGCTCGTGACCAGCGGCGTGCCGATTTTGCAGGCGCTGAACATCACGAAGGAAACCGCGGGCAATGTGGTGCTCTCCGATGCGATCACGAAAGTGCATGACGCCGTGAAAGAGGGCGAAAGCATCGTCTCGCCGCTGGAGGCGAGCGGCGTGTTCCCGCCGATGGTGATCAGCATGGTGGATGTCGGCGAGGAGACCGGCCAGCTCCCCGAAATGCTGCTGAAAGTCGCCGAGGTGTACGACGACGAAGTGGACAACGCGGTCGAGAGCCTCACTTCGCTGCTCGAGCCGATCATGATCGTGTTCCTCGCCGTCATCGTCGGCACCATCGTCATCGCGCTCTTTTTGCCGCTCATCGAAATCATCAAGCAGATGCAGGGCGGGGGCGCGCAGAACTGAGAAAGCGATGGAAGGCGTGCCGTGCAGAGGCTATTCTCCCTCATGAAAAAATCCCCCGCCGCTGCCTTCACGCTGCTCGAAATGCTGACGGTGCTCGCAATCATCGTCGTCCTCGCGGGGCTCGTCCTTTCCGTCGGCGGATACGTGCAAAAAAAGGCCGCGCTTTCGCGGACCGAGGGTGAACTTCACATGCTCATCTCGGCTTGCGAGAGCTACAAGGGGGACAACGGCAGCCCTCCGCGCGACACTCCCAGCAGCGGAACCAGCGTCACTGACACGCTCTCGCCGAAGCAGCATTTCATCCCGACGGACACGAAATACTCCGATGCGTCGCTCTTCCTCTACAAGGAATTGTCCGGTGACAAAAAGGGCACGAGCGGCACGAAACCGGACGGGATTCCCGATGACGGCGAGCAGCGCTATATGAAGGAATATGATCTGCGGATTTTGAACGCCACCAAGGATCCGACGACCAAGAAAATCACCGAGGTCAAATATTTGCAGGATCCCTTTGGCTTCCCGTACGCCTACTCGACGGCGGCGGCAAAGGATGAGGAGGATTTTCAGAAGAAGCTGAAACTGAATCCAACTTCACGCGGCTCCATCACGCGCCCGTCGGGTTCGAAACTGAATGGCTTCAATCCCGGCAGCTACGATCTGTGGTCCACCGGCGGCAGCACCAAGCTCGAGAGCGGAGGTTCCGCGGCGACCTGGCCGAGGTGGATCAAAAATTGGTAGCGCCGCGCGCGCTCCCTCACGCGCCGCCTTCGCTCAGCCGTTTCTGCGGCGCGTCATGGAGCAGCGTGTGCGCCTCGGCGAGCGTGGCGGGGATTTCCTGGGCAAACGGATTCCGCGCGCACGCGGCACGCACTTTCTCCGCATCGAACACCGCCGCATTTGCGCCGGGGAACCAGTGGCCGGCGTTGCCCATCAGGTTATAGCGCATCCTGCCCCAATCGGTGAGACCGAGCCCGCGCGCGTAAGTGTGCAGGCGCAGGATTTCCTGCACGTTCACCTCGCCCGGCATGTCCACGTAATTCGGCAGCCCTTCGCTCCAGCGCGCGCACCAATCCGCGCCGAGCGCGCGCCGCATTTCTTCGCGCAGCCGTGACTCGATCGGCGCGGTGATTTCCGCCGCGCGATCGTAATTTTCGAGGGCGGAAATATGTTCGTCAAAATCGCCGGGCCGCGCCGCGCCGATGCTCAGCGTGTGGACTTCCGGGCGCGCGAGGCACCAGAGATCGTTGAACTGGATCGGCGTGAGCGGCGCGCAGAGGTCCACGAGTTTCGGCGGCGGCGCGTAAAGTTTCCCGCCCTTGTCGCTCGGGCTGATGATGAACACGCCCATGTCGCGCGCCGCCGCGGCCTGCACGGCGGACCCGTTGAGTTCGTTCACGAAGTACCAGTGCAAGTTCACGTAGTCGAACGCATCGCTCTCGATCGCGCGCAAAATGATGTCCGTCGTCGCGTGCGTCGTGAACCCGATGAACTTGCAGCGCCCCTCGCGCTGGAGTGCGCGCGCCTCGTCGAGGCAGCCGCCCTTGCGCAGCGACCAGTCGAGCAGCTCAGCGTTGTTGATGCCGTGGAGCGAGAGAAGTTCGACGTGATCGAGTTTCAGATAGCCCATGGATTTCTCGAACGTCTCGCGAAACTCCCGCGCTGTCGCAAAAGGCGCGACCTTTGTCTGCACGATCATTTTTTCCCGCGGTAGCCGCGGCAAAATCCATCCGAGCTGCATTTCGCTGCTGCCGTAGCCGCGCGCGGTTTCGATGTGCGTGATGCCGAGTTCCAGCGCGCGCAAAATCGTCGCTTCCAAGTTGCGCTGGACTGCCTCGTCCACCGCCTCCGGCTTCACGTCATCCCAGCTTTGCTGGTAGCGCATGCCGCCGCAGGAGAAGACGGGCATCTGCAAATTCGTGCGACCAAAGCGGCGGTAAAACATGCCGCACCTTATGCCGAAGTCCCGCGCCCCACGGCAATCCCCGTCCGCGGCGAGCCATCACGGGACGACGTGAATAGAACGCGCCGCCTGTTTTTCAAAAGTTCTAACGGCTCGGCGGGGACGGGGAGGGCAGAGGTGCGATGAGTGCGCGTTTCGCCATCGCGTGCCGCGTGGACCACAGACGCGCGATGAGCCAGAGGACGACGAGCACGGCGACGAACAGCCAGAAGCGAAAGGCAGCGGGGATGGCGCGGGCAGAGTTTTCGCGGAGCGTGAGAATCGTGAGCAGGGACGCGGGGGCGTAGAAGGGCGCGCTCACGGGTGACATGCCAGTGAGCCAGAGCGCCGCGGGGATCGTGCGATCGCCGATCGCCCCGAGCACCGCGCCGGCCATCACGGGGACGGCACCGACGAGGATGACGGCGAGTCCGACGACGCGTCCGCCCTTCGCCTCGAGCAGCGCCTGAAAGCCGACGCCGCCGGTGATCATCACCGCGGTGAAATAGCCGAGCGTACTGAGCGGCACACCGTGGCCGAGGAACCACCGCGACTCGACGAGCGCGCGCGTGAACAGAAACCAGCCCGCCGCGCCGGCGAGCGCCATGAAGAGCGCGGCCCAAAATGCCGTGGCGGGATCCCCGAGCGGCGGCAGCGAAGTCGCGCCTTTTTTCCGCGCGCGCCGCCAGCCGCGAAGCTGGCTGTCCGCGCTCGGCGTGATGATGCCGGCGAGCACGATGATGAGGAGCAGCGTGATCATCCCGTAGAGGCCGGACATGGCCACCGCCTCGACCGGGGACGGCGGCTGCTCCTGCACCACGCGCACCATTTTATAAAATGCGCGCGAGGGAAAAAGCGTGCCGGGCTCGATGAGCGGGAGCGCATTGCCGAGGAGGAGAATTTGCACCCAGATGAAAAAAACGGCGGCCCACAGTTTGCCGAGGAGGTGCGATTCGTGCCGCCGCCATTTTCGGCAGAGCATGACGAGGAAGGTGAGGATGAGCCCGCCCTGCGAGAAGAAGGTGAAGACGGTCTCGGAGAAATCGAGGTTGAAGAATTTCACCGTCGGCGCGAGCGCGCGGAGGCCGCGGATCGCCGCGCCTACATCGGTCGGCAAAAGGCCGGGGAGGCTTTCCTCGAGGACGGGCGTGATGGTGAGATATTTGAAAAAGACGAGGCCGAATTTCGCCATCTGCGGGATGATCGTGTAGAGGCAAAACACGAGGCCGATGGACGTGAGAAAAGCCCAGCGGCGATTTTTTACGACCGTGCCGGTGACGAGTCCGGTGAGGTGGTAGAGCAGCGTGGAGGTGAAGACGACGGCGTAGAGCGGCAGCCACGTCGTCCACGCGACGTGCCCGCGCCAGAGCGACCATGCGGTGAAGGGCAGGGTGGCGAGCGCCATGACGTATTCGCGCACGGGGAGGCCGAAGAGGTAGCCGAGGACTTTCGAGAGCGGCGACATGGGGATGAGCCGCTGGTAGTCAATGACGCCTTCGTCGCGCTCGGCCGTCATGCCGCCGGCGACTTGCGCGGTGCCGAGGATGAAAAGGATGAACCCCTGCAGCACGAGCAGTGGAATGAGCGGACCGCGCGCGACGGTGACGGGATGCGCGTGCGTGCGGACGCCGATGGAGCCCGCCATGGCCACGATGAATCCCGCGATGAGCACGACGATGAGCAGCATGACGCCGAGGCCGCGCAGCCGCAGACGCGACTGGCAGTAGCGGGCAAAAATGGGATTTTCCCACACGCGCCAGGCGCTGTGCCGGGTGGGTGAAAATGAAGCGGCGTCGGCGTTCATGGGCGGCGGTCGCTTTCGGCGACCTCGACGAGGATGTCCTCGAACGACGAGCGCTTTTCCTCGAAGGCGCGCAGGCGGAGGCCGCGCGCGATGAGCCCCTCGACGAGCGCGGCCTGCGCTTCGTCCGTGCCGGTGAACCCGAAGATGACCTGCGCGCCGACGACGCGCAGATCGTGGATCGCGGGCTGTGACGAAAGCCAGCCGGCGGCTTCCTCCTGCCGACCGAGAAGAGTGGCGGTGAGCGTGCGGTTCGTGTTGCCGAGTTGCGCCCGCACTTGGTCAGCGGTGCCGCTCGCGAGCAGGCGGCCGCGGTTCATGACGCAGAGTGAAGAGCACATTTCGGCGAGTTCGCTGAGGATGTGCGAGCTGACGAAAACGGTCGCGCCGGCAAGCGCGAGCTTGCGCAGGGCATTGCGCAGGTCGCGGCGGGCGAGGGGATCGAGGCCGCTGGCGGGCTCATCGAGGATGAGGACGCGCGGGCGGTGGAGGAGCGTTTTTGCGAGGACGACACGCTGCGTCTGGCCGCGGGAAAGCGCCTTGCACCAGCTCTCGCGCTGGTCGGTGAGTGCGACTTCGCCGAGGCATTCCGCGACGCGTTCGCGGCGCTGCGCGCGCGTGCCGAGGCCGTACGCGGCGGCGTGAAATTCGAGGAACTCCCACACTTTCAAATCCGACGGCACCGGCGCGAGGTCCGGCATGTAGCCGATGATCCGCCGCGCGCTCTCGATGTCTTCAAACGCATCCACGCCGTCGAGAAACACCTCGCCGTACGTCGGCTCCATGAGCGTGGTGAGCACGCGAAAAGTGCTCGTCTTGCCCGCGCCGTTCGGGCCCACGAGGCCGAAGACCTCGCCCGGCGGCACGGTGAGCGTGAGGTCGTCCACCGCGACAAAATCGCCGTAGTCCACTCGGAGGGAGCGCACATCAATCGCCGGAGGGAGCGTGGCGTTCATGCTAAAAAGCGGAATCGCGAATGCACACGAACGGGCGCGAATCCACATCGAGCTTCGCCGAGCGCTCCTCCGGCGATCCGCGGCGCGCCCGGCATGTTCCGTCGAAACATCGTCGCCCCGATGCCGCCCACGAGCAGCCCGGCAATGAGCGTCAGCAGCGAACGGACGGAAGCGGCGAGCGACATGAGGTTGGAAAACATGCGTGGTTTTTTAAGACAAAATGAAAGCCGCGCACACGCTGAAGTCAGGTCTCGGAATGCGTCCGGATGGCTGTCTCTTCGGACGGCGTGAGCGGCGTTGCGCCTTTGGTGAGTCGGCCGCAGCGGCCAGTGTGTGGCTGATGAATGCAACGGCGAGTGCAAGGAGAATGGCAACTTGGCGGATGAAGGGCAGGGGAGACGTGTGTGTCGGCTGGAGGAATGGCAGCGACGATGATCCCTTGCGGCCCGCAGCGCACGCCGGAAAATCCGTCCGCGCGGGAGGCGGGTCCCGCACTAAAAGGTACGGCTACTCCATAGCTACCGCAGATCCCGAGACCCCGCTGATGAAGCCGCGCATCTATCTGGAGACTACGATCCCGAGCTACTTCACGGCATGGCCGAGCCGCGATGTCGTCATCGTCGGG
>JBBQJR010000157.1:0-7454 GCA_038326125.1 Chthoniobacterales bacterium | reverse complement strand
CCGAAATTGTTCACATGCTTCTGCACGTTCAGTTCCGCGTCCTCGATGCGCATGGAGATCTCCACCTCCTGCTCGCGCGTGAGCAGCGGCACCTGGCCCATCTGCTTGAGATACATCCGCACCGGGTCGTCGAGGATGTCGAGTTTCTCGTTCGGCTTCTCCGGCTCCTCCTCCTCCTTTTGGTCGTCGTTTTTCGGGCCGACTTTGTAGCTGTCCACCTGCGCCGCATCGATGATGTCGATCTCCATGCCGCGGAGACGGTTCATGATCAGCTCCATCTCCTCCGGGTCGCTCACGGACTCCGGCAGATGCTCGTTCAGATCATCAAAAGTGAGGTAGCCCTGCTCCTTCGCGAGCTTCACGAGTTCGCGCAATTTTTCCGCGCCCTCCGGCGTGTCCAGGATGCTCTGGCCCGGGCCGAGCTTCGGCTTGGCGGGGGTCTTCAAAAGTTCCGCCAGCTTCGAACTCAGCTTCCCATTTTTCCCGGCGGATTGCTTCGCTTCCTTCGCTTCCTTCGCGGGCTTCGCGGGCTTTGCGGGCTTTGCGGGCTTTGCGGGCTTTGCGGGTTTCGCCTTTTTGGAAACGGGCGCTTCCTTCACCTTCTTTGCCGGCTTCTCTTTCTTCACCGCTTTCTTTGCCTTCGGCGCGGGAGCCTTTTTCATCCCGCTACTCTTCGGAGTTTTCTTCGTGGCTTTGGCGGGTTTTGAGACGGCTTTTTTGATTTTTTTCGGCATATCCACGAAGGAATTCTGATTACATTCTCGCCCTGAGCGCCTCCGGATCACTTCCGAAAGCGCGATAGGAAAAAGGCCGCGGAATATGGGGATTGCCCTCCGGCAGGTCAAGGGATGCTTCGGATTTTATTTCAGCCGCATTTTCAAACCGGACGTGGCGCGCGCGGCGCGGGCAGCGCGGCGAGCTGGCGCTGCAGATCGAGCACCTGGCCATGCAGCCGGCCCATGTCCTCCAGCGCGAGGCCGGGCGCGCGCAATTGCGCCTCCACCGCCTGCCGCTGGCGCAAAAGCACGCGCCGCTCGAGTTCGTGCCAGCAGTCCTCCGCGACCACGCGGGCCTCCAGCGGGACCTCGCGCTCGAGCACGGCGGAAAGCGCGGACTCCTCGCCGGGATCGAGCGTCGAGAGCCAGGCGTTCACCGAGGAGGGTTCGTCGGCGCGAAAATCGGCGTCCAGGATTTTCACGAGGAGCACGGTGTCGGGCTGATCGTCATTCAGCACGCGATCGCAGCCCTGCGCCTGCAGCCACATGCGCGCCGCGGGGCTGCGCAGCGCGAGGAGTGCGAGCCATTCCTTCGTCGGATCGAGCGTCACCACTTCGGCGCGCTGCGGCTCCGGATTTTCGTCGCCGAGCGCGGGGCGCTGCGGCGCGCGTTTCACGAGCACGCGGAGATCCTGCGGGCTGGCTTCGAGCCGCATCGCGGCGTTGTTCAGCACCGCGTCGCGCACGATGCCGTCGGGGATGAAGGCGATCAGTTCCGCGAGCTTTCGCGCCGCAGCGATCTTCCCGCGCGGCGTCGCGAAGTCCGGCGCACCCACGAGCTGATCCAGCTTGTGATCGAAAAAATCCTTTGCCCCCGCGATGCGCTCGCGGAATGCCTCCGCGCCCGCCTTGCGGATCAGCGAATCCGGATCCTCGCCCTGCGGCAGAGTCATCACACGCACGGGCAACTCCACCGCGAGGAGCTGCGCGAGCGATTTTTCCGCCGCCTTTTCCCCCGCGTTGTCCGCATCGAAGCACAGCACCACCTCGTCCACGTAGCGTTTCAAAATCCGCGCCTGCCGGTCGGTGAACGCCGTGCCCTGCGCCGCGATCACATTCTGCACGCCGGCCTCGAACGCCGTGATCAGATCCACCTGCCCTTCGCACACGATGGCCTGCTTCGCCGCGATGAGCGCGCGCTTGGATTTGTGCAGACCGAAGAGTACATTGCCCTTTGTGAACAGCGGCGTCTCCGGCGAGTTCACATATTTCGCGGGGCTCTGCTCGGCGAAAAGCACGCGCCCGCTGAAGGCGATCACTTCGCCGGTATCATTGCAGATCGGGAACATCACTCGCCCGCGGAAACGGTCGTACATTTTGCTCCCGTCGTCCCCCGTCGAGAACAGCCCGCTCGCGACCAGTTCCGCCTCCGAGTAGCCGCGCTCGCGCATCGGCCCGAGCAGGCCATCCCACGAGTCCGGTGCGAAACCGATCTTCCACGACTTCGCGACCTCGGCATTCAGGCCGCGCTTTTTCATGTAGTCGCGCGCCGCGTCCGCCGATTTTCCGCGCATGAGCTGCTGATGAAAAAATTCCGCCGCGTCCGCGTGCAGCGAGAGCAGCCGCCGGCGCAGATCGGCGCGCTCGTAGTCGGCCTGCGACATCTCGGCCTCGGGGATTTTGATGCCCGCCTTGTCCGCGAGCTTGCGCACCGCCGCGACGAAATCGAGGTGCTCGTAATCCATCACAAAACGGAACACCGAGCCGCCCGCGCCGCAGCCGAAGCATTTGAAAATCTGCCGGTGCGGATTCACGTTGAACGATGGTGTGCGCTCGTTGTGAAAAGGGCACAGCGCCTTGAAAGTCCCGCCCATCCTGCGCAGCGGAAAATACCCGCCGATCACCTCGACGATGTCATTCGCCGCGGCGATCTGCTCGATGATTTCCTGCGGAATCTGGGGCATTTTTTCGGGACGCGAGTGACGAGCGTTGCCGGCGGTGTGTCAAGCGCGCCCCGGTACCGTGTCCGACTTAAAATTCAGCGGTCCGAAGAGCACCGCGGAAACCTTCGCCAGAAAGGGTCTCGCCAAGCCGCGAAGGCGCAAAGTGCCATGCGATGCTTTCCTCCAAAAGCGGAGCCTGCCGGCCGAGCCGCCTGTTGCGCGCGGGGCGATTGACGATTATTTAGACAAAACTCCGAGCGCGTTCCGCATTTACTCCACAGCCGCACACCGCATGACCGCATCCCTCCGCATCCTCTCCACATTTCTGGCCATCGCGTTTTGCACGGCGCACACGGCGTTCGCATTCACCGTCGCGGAGATGAAGGGCATGGAGGCGAAGGTGAAGGCGCTCGTGACAAAAAATACGCCGTCGGTCGTCGCGCTCGTGGGCACGAAGGTGCCGGGCTCGGGCTCGGGGACCATCGTCTCGGAGGACGGGCTCATCCTCACGGCGGGCCACGTGACGTATGGCAATGAAACGATGACCGTCGTCTTCCCCGACGGGAAGCAGGCGAAGTGCAAGGTGCTCGGCGCGGACTACAATCGCGACGTGGGCCTCGCGAAGATCATCGAGCCGGGAAAATATCCCGTCGCGCAGATGGGCGATTCCGACAAGCTGGATCAGACGACCATCGTGATCGCGCTCGGGCATCCCGGCGGCTTCGACATCCGGCGTCCGCCACCGGCGCGCATCGGGCGCATCAGCCAGAAAAATGCGGGCGGCTTTCTCGTGAGCGACTGCACGCTGATCGGCGGCGACTCGGGCGGGCCGCTGTTTGATCTCGATGGAAAAGTCGTCGGCATCCACTCATCCATCTCGGAGAGCCTGAGCTACAATCGCGACGCGCCCGTGAATGCGGCGAAGGTGTCTTGGGAAAAAATGCTCGAGGGGAAAACGTGGGGCAGGCCGCCGACACGGCCCGGCCAGCGTGCGACGGGCGCGGCGGTGCTCGGCGCGGTATTCGACCCCGCAGGCGGCAGCGCGCTGCTGAAGGAAGTGCAGGCAAAGTCCCCGCTCGCAGCCGCGGGCGTGAAGGCGGGCGATGTGATCCTGAAGCTCGGCGGCGAGGACATGGCGACGGCGAAGGCGGTCGCCGACAAGCTGAAAAAATCGAAGCCCAACGAGCGGGTCGCGCTCGTGTACCGGCGCGGCACGGAGGAGCGAAAGGCGGAGGTCATCCTCATTTCCGAATCCGAAATGCTCAAGCGCATGGAGCCGCTGCCGCCGAAGAAACCGTGAGAGCCTGCATCGCTTCCTCGTCTTAATCCTAATCGTAATCCTAATCGTAATCCTTCCCGTGAATCCGCTGCGCGCTCCGCGCTCCAGAACAACTCCTGCCATCATGATCCGAACATTCCTCATCGCCGCGCTGCTCGCCACCGGTTCGCTGAACGCAGCAATCAAGAAAGTGCCGGATTCAAAACCCGACCCGGCACCCGAGGCGAAGCCCGCGCCGGCTCCGCAGAAGAAGGGCGTGGGCGATCTTCTCGAAGAACTGCGCAAGCGCGCGGAAGACCACGGCGGCATGCTGAAGATGGACGCGAAGGAACTGCTCTCGCTCCTGCGCGGCGTACTCGAAAAACAGGGCGTGCCCGCGGACGATCTGAAGAAGGCGGAACTCCCCGAGCTGCTCCGGCTGCTGAAGGAAAAAAATCCCGCCGCGCTGATGGGGCTCGGCTTCGGAGGACCGCCGAGCTTCGACAAGGCGACGGAAAAAAAACTGACGGATCATTTCAACCAACTGCTCGAAGGCCACCGCCCCGGATCACTCGGGGTGGCCGCGGCGACATTCATCCTGCGCGACGCGAAGAAGCCGGCGGATCCTCTGGCGTTTGCGACCGGAGTGCGTGCCGACGGCTGGCTGCTCACGAAGGCGAGCGAGGTCAGCGGCGCGGGGGAACTCCAGTGCCAGATCAAGGGCGCGTGGGTCGCGGCGAAAGTCGTCCGCGCCTGGCCGGACCACGATCTCGCGCTTTTGCAGGCGACGGCGAAGGACATTCCCGTGGTGAAATGGGGCGAGCGTGGCGCGCTGCCGGTCGGCACCTTCATCACCGCGGCGGCTCCCGAGGGACGCGACCCGGTGGCCATCGGCATCGTGAGCGTGCAGGTGCGGAACGAGCAGACGAAGGGACGCGGCTTCCTCGGCATACAGATCGAAAGCGACGACCAGGGGCTGAAGATCCGCGATGTCGTCGCGAAAGGTCCGGCTGAAAAATCCGGCCTGAAAAAGGAGGATCGCATCCTCGAACTCGACGGCAAAAAGCCGGACTCCGTTTACACGTTCACGAAGATGGTCTCGGACCGCAAGGCCGGCGACAAAGTGAAGCTGAAGTTCCAGCGCGGCGCGGCGATCGTGGAAAAGGAAATCGCGCTCGGCGACCGCGGCGCGGCGGTCGGCCCCACGCGCGGCGGCAACGATCGCATGAACAGCATGGGCAGCACGATCAGCAAACGGCGCACGGATTTCCCGGCGGCGATGCAGACGGATCTGCCGCTCCAGGCGACACAGTGCGGCGGCCCGGTGACGGATCTCGATGGCAATGTGGTCGGCCTCGTCATCGCGCGCTCCGGGCGCATCGAGACGCAGGTGCTCCCGAGCGAGACGATCCGCGAGCTGCTCGACGGCGTGGATTTTTCCAAGGAAGGGCAGGCACCCCCGCCCGCAATCGCTGCGGCGAAGACGGAAGCCGCGAAGCCCGTTGCAAAACTTGAGGCACCAAAATCCGAGCCTGCGCAAAAATCTGAGAAGCCAAAAACCGACGCCGCGAAAACCCCGACCCAGCCTGCGACGAAATCGGAACCGGTGAAACCCGAACCGAAGCCCGCGGAACCCTCGACGGCAAAGTAGTCCGGGGATTCAGCCCGGAAAGATCACCGCATGTGGGAATGGTGCGATGGTGCTCTTGCCTACGTCTCCTGCCGCTGACTCTCCCCGGTTCGCGATGAAGAGTGAGATTCAAGCGGCAGAGTCGCGGCGCGGATCTTGTGATTTGAATTTTGTGATTTGTCCGGTTTAGCCGGAATCGAAGGCCGTTCGGAATGAAGCCCTGAAACTACTTTGCATTGCGCGCGCGGCGGCGGTTTTGCACGCTGGGCGCATGTCCTGGCAAAATTTTCGTCCGCAATGGGGCCTCGTGCTCGGCTCGGGGCTGGGCGGATTTTGCGAGCGGATGAATGTGGAGATGGTGGTGAAATACTCGGAGATCGCGGGGCTGCCGCAGTCACGCGTGGCGGGGCACGCGGGGGAATTCGTGTTCGGGAAAATTGCCGGCGTACCCGTCGTGGCGGCGCGCGGGCGCGTGCATCTGTACGAGGGACGCAGCGCGGCGGAGGTGACGGCGAACGTGCGCTGGATGGCCGAGCGCGGCATCCGCAGGCTCGTGCTCACGAACGCGGCGGGGACGTGCAATCCGCAGTTCGCGCCGGGATCGTGGATGATGCTGAATGATCATCTGAACCTCACCGGGACTTCGCCGCTGCTCGGCGGGGCGAATTTTTTCGACATGAGCGAGGTGTACTCAAAGCACCTGCGCGCGCACTTTTCCGCCGCCGCAAAATCGCGCGGCATGACGCTGCACGAAGGCGTGTACGCCGGGCTGCCTGGCCCGCAATACGAGACGCCCGCCGAGGTGCGGATGCTGCAAAAGCTCGGCGCGGATGCCGTGGGCATGAGCACCGTGATCGAGGCAATCCAGGCCCGCGCGCTCGGGCTGGAGGTCACGGGATTTTCGTGCCTGACGAACTGGGCCGCCGGCCTGAACGCCGCGCCGCTCGCGCACGCGGAGGTGGTGGAGACGGGCGCGCACGCGGCTTCGGCGCTCGCGGATCTGCTGGAGCAGGCGATCCCTGCGCTGTGCTGCGCGTAACGCGACATTGCAGTTGCAGCGCGCGACGTGTCCGCCGAAGGTGCGCGCCGAATCGGAGGGGTGGCAGAGTGGTCTAATGCATCGGTCTTGAAAACCGACGGGCCGCAAGGTCCCGCGAGTTCGAATCTCGCCCCCTCCGCCACAATCGGTTCGCTTTTCCGCACCTTGGTCGTCCCGCAGGATCCCACGGACGAGCCGGTGGAAAATTATTGGCGAGCATCCGCGAGCGAAATGTGAAAGCCTGAGCCCATGCCTTCGCCGCCCACTTACCCCGGAGTTTACGTGGAGGAAATCCCCAGCGGCGTGCGGGCGATCTCCGGTGTGCCGACCAGCCGCACGGCTTTCATCGGTACCGGCGACGCGGGGCCGGTGAATGAAGCGGTGCAGGTGCTCAGCTTCGCCGATTTCGAGCGGAAATTCGCCGGTGCGAATCGCGGCAGCGAACTTTCGTGCGCGGTGAGGCAGTTTTTCCTGAACGGCGGCGCGGACGCCTGGGTGGTCCGCCTTCCGAATCTCGCGACGGATGCGGACTGGCTCGGGGGGATGCGGGCATTGGATCCCGTGGACCTCATCAATCTCCTGGTGCTGCCAGGCGTGACCGCTGCCGGCGTCGTGCAGGCGGCAGTGGCCTACTGCGAGGAGCGGCGTGCCTTCCTGAGTCTCGACTCGCCGCGTGATGCGAAGACGCCGCAACTGATTCTGTATCGGGTCGCAAGCGGCGAGTTGTCTCGTTCCAAGAACGCGGCGGTCTATTTTCCGTGGATCAAAATTTCCGATCCCTCCGGCGTCCGGGTTCCCAGGCGTTCGCCGCCGGGCGGCACGATCGCCGGGTTGTTTGCGCGGACGGATTCCGAGCGTGGCGTCTGGA
>JBBQJR010000156.1:0-7456 GCA_038326125.1 Chthoniobacterales bacterium | reverse complement strand
GCGGCCGCAGATCGTGATGTTCAACACCGACGCGATCACCGCGCACGATCCGGCGACCGGCGAAGTGCTGTGGGAGCACGCGTGGGGCAAGGGCATGCCGCACGTCGCGCGCCCGATTCCCGTGGGCGAAAACCGCGTGCTGTTTTCCAGCGGCTACGGCGTCGGCAGCGCGCTGCTCGAAATCACGCGGGGTGCCGATGGCAAACTCACTGCGAGCGAAGTGTGGAGGACGATCCGGTTTCAGGCGAAATTTTCCAACCCCGCCGAACGCGATGGGTTTGTGTACGGCGTGAGCGACGGCATCTTCGCGTGCCTCGATTTGCGCGACGGAAAAGTGCGCTGGAAAGACGGGCGCTACGGCCACGGGCAGGGCCTGTTCGTCGGCGAGAACTATTTGCAGATGACGGAAATCCCCGGCGACATCGTGCTGCTGCGCCCGACGCCGGAGGCCGCGCACGAACTCGCTCGCTTCCACATCTTCGAGGAGAAAACGTGGAATCCGATCGCGCTCAGCGGCGATCTGCTGCTCGTGCGCAACGATCGCGAGGCCGCGTGCGTCCGGCTCCCGCTCTCAAAGTAGGCGTGGTTTTTCAACCTCGCGCGGGAGACGGGCAAAGGCGGCGGGAGGGCGCGGAGCGAGAAACAAAGTCCGCATCCGCCCGACTCTCCGCAGCCTCGCTGCGCTCGCCCGCGCGAGGTTGGAAACCCCGCCTACATTGCTTGCCGCACGCGCACGCCATCGCCAAGCTGCGAACCCTTTCCCATGAAAACAAAACTCTCCCCTGCCCTCGCCGCATTCCTCGGCTGCTCTGTTGCTGCGCTCGCCGATGTGAAACTCCCGGCGCTCATCAGCGATAACATGGTGCTGCTCCAGGACGCGAAAGCGAACGTGTGGGGCAAGGCCGATCCCGGCGAGAAAGTGACGGTGAAGTTCGGCGATATTTCGGTGTCCGATGTCGCGGGACCGCGCGGAAATTGGAGCGTGAAACTCGAGGGCCTGAAGCCGGCCTCCGGCGCGGACATGACCGTCGCGGGCAAGAACACGCTGAACGTGAAAAATGTGGCCGTCGGCGAAGTATGGGTCGCGAGCGGGCAGTCGAACATGGAGTTCACCGTGAAGAACGCGCTGAACGGCGACCAGGAAATCGCGGCGGCGAATTTTCCGGACATCCGCGTTTTTACCGTGACGAAAAAGGGCAGCACGACGCCGCTCGATGACTGCACGGGCAAATGGGAAATCGCGACGCCGGAAAATGCGGGGCACTTCAGCGCGGTCGGATATTTTTTCTGCCGCGAGGTGCAGCAGAAACTCAAGCAGCCGGTCGGGCTCATCCACACTTCGTGGGGCGGCACGCCGGCCGAGACGTGGATCCCCGAGAGCGGGATGAAATCGAACGAGGCCTTCGGCGCGCACTGGCAGAAAAAAGTCGCGGCGTATCCCGCGGCGAAAGAGACGTACGACAAGCAGGTCGCGGCCTTCAAGGACGCGGCGGAAAAGGCGAAGGCGGCGGGCCAGCCTGCGCCGCGTGCGCCGCGCGCGCCGGACGGACCCGAGACGCTGAACGGCGCGCCAAGCGGACTTTACAACGGCATGATCGCGCCGGTCGCGCCCTACATGATCCGCGGCGCGATTTGGTATCAGGGCGAGAGCAACGCCGGGCCGAACAACCGCGGGAACATGGATCTCTACGGCCAGCTTTTCCCGGTGATGATCCTCTCGTGGCGCTACGAATTTGCAAAGGCGCAGGGCGTGGCGCGCGAGGAGTCGGAGTTCCCGTTCCTCTTCGTGCAGCTCGCAAATTTCAAAGAGCGGCGTGACCAGCCGACCGACAGCCACTGGGCGCAAATCCGCGAGGCGCAGGCGGGCACGCTCGAGGTGCCGCGCACCGGCATGGCGGTGGCGATTGAAGTCGGCGAGGCGAATGACATTCATCCGAAAAACAAGCAGGAGGTCGGCCGCCGCCTCGCACTCAGCGCGCTCGCGCAGGTCTATTTTCAGGAGATGGAATACAGCGGCCCGCTCTACGGCGGGATGCAGATCGAGGACGGAAAAGTGCGGCTCAACATGGCGCACGCGCAGGGACTGAAGACGACGGACGGCGGGCCGATCAAGGGCTTCGCGCTCGCGGGAGAGGACAAAAAATTCCACTGGGCGAAAGCGGAGATCGAGCACGACCACATCCTCGTGTCGTGCGCGGAAGTGCCAAATCCCGTCGCGATCCGATACGCGTGGGCGGACAATCCCGACGTGAATCTCGTGAATGGCGCGGGGCTGCCTGCGGGTCCGTTCCGCAGCGACAAGTGGCCGCAGGAGCCGCCGGCGGGATCGGCGGGAAATTAACGCATGGATTTTCCGCCGCTCGATTTTTCCAAAATTCGCACGTACCCGGTCGCCGACCGCGCGAACAAGGTCGCCGTCGAGGCGTTCGCCAAGCCCCACCGCGCGGGCGCGAGCTTCGCGTCGTTCCTCGATGCGCTGCCGGATTTTCTCGCCGTGCAGGATCTGCGGCACGTCGTCGGCGCGATTGCATCGGCGGTGAAAAACCAGCGGCCCGTGCTGCTGATGATGGGCGCGCACTCGATCAAGGTCGGGCTGAATCCGATCATCGTGGACGCGATGCGGCGCGGCTTCGTGAATGCGGTGGCGTTCAACGGCGCGGGCGCGATCCATGACTTCGAGCTGTGCTACCAGGGCGAGACGAGCGAGGACGTGCAGCGCGGACTGAACGACGGAAGCTTCGGCATGGCGGACGAGACCGGCCGCATGATGAATGCCGCGCTCGCCGAGGGCGTCGCGCGCGGACTCGGGGCAGGCCGCGCGCTCGGCGAAGTCATGCTGCGGGGCGAAGAGGCGAGCACGTTTCCAAACAGGCACCTCTCGATCATGGCCACGGGCGCGGAACTCGGCGTGCCCGTCACGGTCCACATCGGCATCGGCACGGACATCATCCACCAGCATCCGACGACGAACGGCGCGGATCTCGGCGAGGCGAGCTACCGCGATTTCAAAACATTTGCCGCGGTGTGCGCGCAACTCGAAGGCGGCGTCGTGCTGAATGTCGGCAGCGCCGTGATCATGCCCGAAGTTTTTTTGAAGGCGCTCACCGTCGCGCGCAACCTCGGGCACAAGGTGGAGAAATTCACCACCGCGACGCTCGACATGACACGCCACTATCGCCCCGCGGAAAACGTCCAGCGCCGCCCGACCGCGCTCGGCGGGCGCGGCGTGTATCTTGTCGGGCATCACGAGCTGATGCTGCCGTTGCTCTTTGCGGCGGTCAGCGAGGCGGTGGGGGAGATTTAAAATTTAGGATTTAGGATTGAAAATTTCGTGAATCCCTCCGCCGACGAACTTAGCGCGCATCCGCGCGACGGAAGACAGCCGTCCCGGCTGTCAAGGCAGACAGGCCTCTGGCGTGTTTCGACAGCCGGGACGGCTGTTTGCCATCACAGCCGGGACGGCTGTCTTCCGATTTTGCAGCCGCACGAACGCGGCAAATCTTAAATCTCAAATCCTAAATCATAAATGCTCAGCCGCTCCCGCGTCGCCGCCGTGCTCCCGCCCACCCGCCGCATCCTCGTCGTCGGCGAGATGATGCTCGACGAATTCATCTGGGGAAAAGTGAGCCGCATCTCGCCCGAGGCGCCGGTGCCCGTCGTGGATGTCGTGCGCGAAACTTTCAATGCAGGCGGAGCGGCAAACGTCGCGCGCAACTTGCGCGAGTTTTCCGACCACGTGCATCTCATCAGCCTCGCCGGCACGGGGCACGATGCCGACGTGCTGCGCGGCATCCTCGAAGCGCGTGGCGTCGCGCTTGATGGCGTGATTTTCGACGCAGCCTACACGACCATCCGCAAGACCCGCATCGTCGCGCGCAACCAGCAAGTCGTCCGCGTGGATCGCGAAGGGCGGCGCGGCTTCACGGATGCGCAGCGCGCGCAGGTGCTCGCGCATTTCGAACGGCTGCTGCCCTCGCTTGATGCGATCATTTTGGAAGACTACGACAAGGGTCTTCTCGACCAGCCGCTCGTGGATGCGCTTGTAAAATCCGCGCGCGCCGCGAGCAAAATCGTCACCGTGGACCCGAAGCCCTCGAATCCGATCCGCTGGCACGACGTGACGTGCGTGACGCCGAATCGCGGCGAGGCCTTCCGCTTTGCAGGTCGCAAGGAAAGCGAGCCCGCCGACACCGTGCTCGAGGACACCGCGCTGCTCGAAGTCGGCGCGATCCTCCTGGAGAAATGGCGCTGCGACCACCTGCTCATCACGCTCAGCGAGCAGGGCATGATGCTTTTCGATCCCGGCCAGCCGCCGCACCACATCCCCACGCGCGCACAGGAGGTCATTGATGTCAGCGGCGCGGGCGACACCGCCATCGCCGTCTTCACCGCCGCGCTCGCCGGCGGCGCGACCCCGCGCGAAGCCGCCGAGATCGCAAACCACGCCAGCGGCATCGTCGTCGCCAAGACCGGCACCGCCGTCACCTCCCGCGAGGAACTGCTTGCGAGCTTCCCGGAATAGCTACGGCAGCACCGTGAGCCCGAGCAGCGCGGCGGCAGTGCGTTGCCGGGCGTCAGCGGTTACAAATTCCTTCTCACCCGCGACGAGCGCCGACGCGAGGTGCAGCGCGTCATTGGTGCGGATGAAAACAGGCGGCGTTTGCGAGTAACACCGCTCCAGCACTTCATTGAACCGCTTCTCCATCTCCGCGTTCTCCGCCTGCACGGTGATTTTTCCCCGCGCGATGTCGCGTTCCATGTCACCAAACAATGTCGCCGCCTCCCCCGTCGGCACCGAACCTTCCGCTTCACGTCGGCGAAACACACTGCGCGCCTCAAAGCGTGTGATGTCTGCCGTCACAATCGACACCGCACGGCCCGCAAGCTGATGAAACTGCGGGGAATCGGCTTCCAACACCGACAGCTTCACCAAAGCCGACGTGTCCCAGTAGCTCATGCTCAACGACGGTCCTCGCGCATTTCCCCGAGGATTTGCTGAAGGGGCGTTCCGGTTTTTCCGGTGAACCCGCGCGCGCGTCGCTGCTCCAGTTCCCTGAGCCATGCCTGATGATCTTCGCTCGCATTCGCCGGCTCCGGCTTCACCTCATCCACCACCACCTGCCCACCCTCCGTCTCCACGCGGTAACGGCGCCGCGGCCCCGGATGCGGCAACAGCGATGGCGGCAGATGCAAAGTGCCGGTATCATCAGCTTCGAGGAACGTGCTCATGGCGGGGAAAGTAGCACGCAACGCCGCGCGCTGGCAAGACAGGCGCACCCGCGCAAACGCGCGTCTTGTCAGTGCCATGACGGGTGCGCATCCTCCGGCGTATGGCATCGGCAAAACCCTCCGCGCTCGTGGACACGCGGGTCATCTACTGCGGCGACAATCTGGATCAGCTCCGCAAGCTGCCCGACGCCTGCGTGGACCTCATCTACATAGACCCGCCCTTCAACTCGAACCGCAACTACGAGGTCTTCTGGGGCGAGACCAAGGAAAAGCGCAGCTTCGAGGACCGCCACGAGAGCACCCGCGCCTACATTGACTACATGCGCCCGCGCTGCGTGGAGATGGCCCGCGTGCTCAAGAAGACCGGCAGCTTCTACTACCACTGCGACTGGCACGCCTCGCACTACATCAAGGTGATGCTCGATGAGCATTCCAAGTAAAGTATATGAAACTACAGAGCTTTTCGGAATGTCTTGAGCGTCGCGGGGAGGAGTGGTTGAAAGAGCAAATCAACCAATGTCAGCAGAGCAATCGCAAGGAATACGAACAAGGCCAGAACGACAGGGCCGCACTGTGGTGGTATCCCACATGGGAACTCTGTCTGGGACAGAGTTGGGAAGAGAGCCTTGAGCAATGGCATGAACGTTGGGCGCAATGCGGTGGAAAGCTCTATGAGGGTCGGATGATCGCTGCAAAGTGGGACGGAATCTGGCAGCGACTAAGTCGTACGTTTTACGATGGATTAGGCGAAGCATTTCCCCCTTACGCCAAGAGCAGTTGTGCATACTGGAGAGAACTTGATCAGGACGAATCCATCGTGATTGGAGTGATCACCGAGGCAGAATTGCAAACCCGCATGAAAGCGTTTCCGCCAATGGAACCGCCTTTGGGAAAGGATGGGAAGCCGTTAAGCATGGAGTTTCTAAAGGAGGTTAAACGCGGGCTCGAAGAAGAAATTTTCCGGGATGGCGGACCAAGGCCGGGAGCCTCACGCGAGGAGCGCGTCGCCAACAAACGCCAAAGGAGACAAGAGATGTACGAAGAGGCGCGAGCCGAATATGCCGGGAGAAACATCGCCGCACGCGAAGATCGTGTGAAGCAAGATGCGGTGTTTCGCTTGCTTGAGGAGGTAGAGCGGTCGCTCCGGGAAGCACCTGTCGTGAATGACAAGAAGCGTTGGGCTTGGTTAGTCGAATCCATTACCAAGCTGACCACGACGACATATTTTGATCGTTATCCTAATTGGAAGGCGCGTGCATGGGTTGCGTGCGGAGAAATGCACCGAATGGCTGCTTCAACTGCGGACGAGCTAGCTTCTTTGAAATATGCGCTCGAATTCAACCCAAAGCTATCCGTTAAACGTCGAATAAGGGCATTGGAACAAAGCCTTGGAACCGGAAATCCTGCCAAGGACTAGAGTTGGTTGTGGCATCGCCCTCGGCGGGCGCAAGAACAAGGCGCAGGTGGGCGACATGGGGATCGACGGGCGCATCTTCCCCGTCTCCGCGATGGACAATGTCCGCAAGGTCGGCGCGGACGAACTCGCGCTGGAGGAACGCTGGTTCCCCATCCAGGTGAAGCAGAAGGACAAGGCCGGGCGGCCGGACATGGACGCCTTCGAGACCGCCATGCGCCGCGCGAAATGCGAGAAGGGGTTCTTCGTGAGCTTCGGCTACACCGAGGACGCCGAGCGGGAGGTCACGCGGTTCTGGAATGAGGAGCGGCGCACCATCGTCCTGCTCACCGTGGCCGAACTGCTGGAAGGGAATTTCGCACGCAAGCTGGCGTGAGGGGGAACGACTTTGGTTTTACTTTGGGAGGGCTGAGTAGTTTGTTGGAAAACGGCCTTTTTGGCCTCAAAACGTCGTTTTCCACGGGTCTCGCCTCGGAAGGGGGTGAAAAAAGGCCGGCAGTTTTGGCAAAAGCCTCGGCCTTTTTGCCAAAAGCCTCGGCCTTTTTCGCAAAAGCCTCGGCAGTTTTGCGCAAAGCCTCGGCAGTTTTGCGCAAAGCCTTGGGAGTTTTGCGGAAAGCCTCGGCAGTTTTCCGAAGAGTCTCGGGAGATTTCTCAAGAGCCTCTGCAGTTTTCCGAGGACTGCCGCCAGTCTGCGGCAAAGCCTCGACCGGATAGCTGCGACTGGAGGGCGCGCTCCGCCTAGCTCGCGAACTGCATCTCCGCGAGGCGGCGGTAGGTGCCGCCGGGGCGTGCGATGAGTTCGTCGTGCGTGCC
>JBBQJR010000155.1:0-7493 GCA_038326125.1 Chthoniobacterales bacterium | reverse complement strand
CGACGCGATCACCCCCGCCGTCGCGCCGCGCGATGTCGCGCCCTCGCCCGCGCTCAGCCTCCTCGCAAAAGCGCCCGCGACTTTGCAGGGCCGCAAGATCGGCGTGCTGGTCACGGATGGTTTCGACGCCGAGATTCTTACCGCCCTGCGCAGCGCGGCGAAAAAGGAAAAGGCCGCGCTCGCCGTCATCGCGCCGAAAGCCGGGGGAGCCAAGGACAGCACAGGTGCCATGGTTGAAGCCGACTTCCCGCTCTCGTCCGCGCCGTCCATTTTCTTCGACGCGCTCGTCATCCTCGCCACGGAAAAAGGCGCGGCCGATCTCGCCACGCAAGCCGCCGCCGTTGGCTGGACGGCTGACGCTTTCGCGCACCTCAAAGTCCTCGCGCACACTCCCGGCGCGCAGCCGCTCCTCGACGCCGCGCACGTGCAGCCCGACGCTGGCATCGTGCCACTCGCGAACGAAAAGGCCGTCGCCAAATTCATCGCCGCCGCCAAACTGGGCCGCATCTGGGACCGCGAGCCCAGCCTGCGCCGGCCGGGATAGGACGCCTTCACCATCCTCCCGCCTCGTCCTGTGCCAAGTAGCTGAAGCCGCTCGCTCCGCTCCCGCGCGCCAACGCCGCGCACTTCACTCACACCATCTTTTTCGAAATAAGGTGACAAAGGCGCGGCGAAGCAGGACGGCGTGCGTCGGGTAGGGTGGGCGTCCCGCCTGCCAAATTCCGCGTTTCGCGGAATACACCGGGACGTCTCTTGCGCTCGGCACGCTGGGGATTTCGGTCCGGGTATTGTTACGAGATGGCATCACTCATCGCATCGCCGAGGCGCGTGCAATTTGCGAATTTGCAACCTCTAACATCCGGGCGCGCGGCGGCGGGCGATAGGGTGGTGCAGACAGGCTAGTAAGTCTGTCTGCGTCATACCCCAAACTAACCCAATACCATGATCACCCTTCTGTTTGCTCCTGTCGTTGCCGCCGCCGGTTACTCGCTCATTTATCTGCTTTTCGGAGGAGGACTCGGCGGCGCAGTCCTCATCTTCATCATCGCAAAACTGCTCGGGAAGTAAGCTTCGGACTGCCCCTTACCTATCCCATTGCTTCCATGAAAACTGATTCCAACGTCATCCTCGACTATCGCGTTAATTCCGTGCGCTTCCCGTATCTGAGTTGGAGCGCCATTGTCGGCGGCACGCTTGTGGCCATGGCTGTCCACTTCTTCCTCGGCACGCTCGGCGTGGGGGCCGGCCTGGCGATGTTCTCGCCGGTCACGGAGGCGCATCCCGCGGAAAATTTCAGCGTCGGCGCGGCCGTCGTGTGGGGCGTCTGCGCGCTCGTGGCACTTTGGTGCGGCGGCGTGATGGCGGGTCGCTACTCGCATTCGCTGCATGGCGGCTTCGTGCATGGCATCCTCGTCTGGAGCATCACGCTCATCATCGCGCTCACGTTTGCCGCCGCTGGCACGGGCACGATTCTCGGCGGAGCGCTGAAGGTCTTCGGCCAAGGCGCGGCGATTGCCGGGCAGGCCGCCGCCAGCACCGCGGGCGACGTGGTGAAGGATGCCACCAAGCGGTCCGGCTCGCAGACCACGAGCTTCATTGATGAAGTGGTGCCCGCCGCACCCGCCGGCTCGCCGCAGTCGAATGCCCGCGCCAAACGCGAGATCGGCTTCGCCGTCACCCGGCTCTTTGCACCGGGCAATGATGTCAATTCGCCCGAGAACCGCACCGCGGCCATTCAGGCGCTGACGAAATACGCCGGCATGAGCGAAGCCGACGCGACTAGGACCGTGGATGAGTGGATGACCTCCTACCGCAACCTCCAAGCGGAGCTGAATTCCCTCAAAGCGAAAGTCGAAGAAAAGGCACGCGTCGCCGCCGACGAGGCTGCGAGCCATCTTTCCGCCGCCGCCCTTTGGTCCTTTGTCGGCCTGCTCCTCGGGCTGCTCGTCAGCGCGCTGGCCGGAAGTGTCGGCGCACGGAGCGCGGTGCTCCACCACGGCGGCGTGCGCTGAATGCTCCGCGCACATCCCGACCGGGATTCCGCTACCGCGGCGGGCCGGGCGGGCGCTCGCTCGGCAGCCCGGCGGGCCGGTCGCTCAGGCGCGGGACTTCAGGGCCAGGCGGCGCTTTTTCCGAGGAGCGCGTCGCGCCGACGATGACCATCCGGCCGTCCTCCTTCCGGCGCACGGCGGCGCGGCCTTTTGACTGCCAGACCGTCTGGCCGAGCCACTCGCCGTTCACGCCGATCTTCGAGAGATAATAATGCCCCGGGCCGACCATGTGGAAAACGTGCAGCGTGTTTTCGCCATCAAACTCATGCCCGGGATTCGTGCCGCTGAGCATGCGGCCGAGCGGGTACGTGCCGAAAATCGTGCCCGTCGCCTGGTCCTCGATCCGCGCGTAGAGCGTGTTGTCCTTGGTCTGCTGAAAGGCGAGCAGCGAGACGACGTGGTACTCGCCGGCGCGGTCTTTCGAGGCGGGGACGCCGACGGTCTGCGTCCAAATTTTCCGTCCTTCGCTGATGTCCAGTTTGACCGGTTGCGACACGAGGTACTTGCCGGTCTCGGCAAAATAAATGGCCGCGCGCACCGTGTGCGTTCCGAATTCAGTCAGCGGATAAAGCTGGAGCAGATCCACGGTGCGGCGGATCGAGCCGTTGCTGAGCACCTCCTGCGGCGCATTCGTGTAGTTCGGATGCAGCGGCGCGACCGGCGTATCCGCGCCGCGCATGATTTCAAAGCCGAACCACGCCTTGCCCTCCGTGTCGCGCAGCATCACGTCCTTGCCCGCGAGATTGCGCACGATGACCGCGGCCTCGATCGGCTCGCCGCGCATGAAAATGTTGCGCTTCATCTCGAGGCTCACGTCCAACTGCGCGTGCGCGGCAGAGAGCAGGGCGAGGAAAAAAAGCGGGAGCGGGAGACGGTTCATTTGCGTTTGACGGTGCGGAATCCAATGTACAGCGAGCGGGCGGACGCAGTGACGTCGTCGCCCACGAAATATTTTTCCCCGTCCACGCCGGGGCGATGAGCCGCCTTGCCGGCGGCGGGCCACACATAGCGGGCATCCTCCGCCGGCAGCTTCAAAACACGGGCCCACATCGGAACGGGGTCGCTCGCAAAGGACCCGCCTTTGAGCAGCGGGATCTCCTTGTTGCCCTCCTTGCGATAGACCCATTCGCAGACATTGCCCGCCATCCCGACGACTTTGAACTCGCTGACATCGCCGGTGAACGCGTCCACCGGCGCCCAGTAATTGTATTTGTCATCGGTCTTCGTGCTTCCGGGCAGGAGCGGCTGGTAGCCGACGTTCGAGTTAAATTTGGCCGGCTCCAGCTTGTCGCCCCACGGATATTTGAAACCGCGCGGCCCGCGCGCGGCGGCTTCCCATTCCTCCTCGGTGGGAAGGTCGCGCGGCGCTCCGCCTTCGAGGATTTTTCCGCGCCAGTGGGCATACGCATACGCGTCCCAAAACGTGACCCCGACCATCGGGCTGTTCAGATCCACTTCCACGCCGGGATCCGCCGGGATGTTCTTCGCGGGATTGGCCTCCTGCTTGAACACGCGCCTCCCGCGCTGGACGGCATTTAAAATCAGCACCTTCACGTCTTCGTTCACGTGCGAGGCTTTCCGATCGCCACGCGGATGATCGAACTCGTGCTCCTTGTCCGCGTTCAGTTCGCACCACGCGATGAACTTCGCATACTCGTTGATGCTGACTTCGTACTTGTCGATTTCAAACGCGCCGAGCAGCGCCTTCGCCCCCACCTCGGGCGTGCCGACGGGATAGCTCCCCGCCGGGATTTCCACCTGCACATCCAGCCGCCGCGCATTCGAGAGGAAATATTTCCAGACGACAAAGCCGAGCAGCCCGAGCAGCACGGCGAGCGTCCCCATGCTAACGATGAGACCCTTCTTCTTTGCCTTTCGCGCGGCCTCCACCGCGCGCATCGCGGCGGCATCCGCGGCCTTCATTTTCGCGGCTTCCACCGGGATGACTTTCGGCTCGAGCGCCTTCACCGCCTGCAGCACGACGGGCCATCCGCTCACGGGATTCGGCCCGCCCGTCATCCGCCCGAGCAACATGCGCAGGCCGGTGGAAATATTTTCCTCCTCGGTCAGGCCGCGGACGATCGTGCCAACGGTGAGCACCTCCTGCTCGACGGTCACGTTCGGATCGGGCTGCGCGGTGGCGAGATTCGCGAGGCGCGCGATGTGATCGCTCCCGAGACGCAGGCTGCCGGCCTCGATCGGCGAGTGCGAAAGATCCCCCGCGCGCGACCAGAGGTATTGCAGCCCCGCGCCCGCGACTTTCAAAATGTGCAGCGCCGATTTTTCATCGAGCTTCTGTCCGCGCGCGAGAAGTTCCTCCATGCTCTCGCCCTCGAGAAATTCGTGCGTGTAAAAGGCGAGGCCGTTGCGTTCGTCCGCCTCGAAAACCGTCATGATGAACGGGTGCTGCACCGCCGCCTTCGCGCGGGCATCGGCGAGAAATTGCGCGCGCATTTCGTCGTCCTCCGAGCGCGCGGGGTCGAGCGCCTTCAGCCCCACGCGGCGGTTCACGCTGAGCTGCAGCGCGAGATAGACGCGGCCCCATTTTCCGTCGCCGATGAATTTCTGCACGCGGTAGTCGCCGAGTTGCACGCCGATGAGCGGGTCCGCCGGGGCAGCCACAGCGACTGCCCGGATCGCGGATGCGGGCACCGCCACGGCCTGCGGCACCGCGGTCGGCACGGAAGCTGGCACCACGCGCACGGAAGACTGCGGGACGGCGACTGGCTGTGCGACCGCAGCAGGCGCAGCAGCGGGGGCTTGCCCGGCGGTCTGCGCCGCACGCGGCGCGGCGGTGCCCCCGAAGCCGAACGCTGTGGCGGGCACATTGATTCTCGTCGTCTTGCCGGCGACGCGCGCCTTTTCCGGAGCCGCCACCGCGACCGGCGCGGTGAGATGGCCGACGGCTTTTCCGATTTCGGTGATGAGCGCCATCGCATCCACGGGCTTCGTGAGCACCGTCGCGCCCGCCGTCTGCTCAGCATAATCGCTCAGGTCGTAGCCGCTCACGAACACCGTGCGCAGGTCGGGATATTCCGCCTGCAAAGCCGCACGCAGCGTGAACCCATCCGTCGGCTCCATCACCACGTCCGTGATCAGCAAATCCACGCCGCCGAGAGTCGCGGCGTGCTCGACGGCTTTTTGCGCATTCGCGGCGACGCGCACATCGTGTCCCGGTACCGCCTTCACCACCGCCATGAGGGCCTGCAACACGTCCGCCTCGTCGTCAACTATCAGGATTCTCATGGGGAAAATTTCGCTATTCGGAAAGCGTGTACGGCGCGGGGAATTTTTGGTTCAGGCCCGCGGGCTCGGCCTTCGTGTCCTGCAATTCGCCGCGGTAATAAAGTCGCACGATGTAGCCGTAATATTCGCGGTGCTCGATGCGCGCCTGCGCGACCGGCAGCTCGTACGTCACCTCGAGGATTTCGGTCGCACCGTCCTTCCAGTCCACCGGCGCGGAAGTCCAGCGATTGCTCACATTCGCGATGGTGCGCGCGATTTCCTTGCCGCTCATCCGCTCGTAAAAAAGGACGAATACTTTCAAGTCGCGCACCGACACAGCCTCGGCCGGGTTCGCGCGCACCGGCACCGTCAGCGCGAATTTTTTCGCCGACGCGGCATCCTCGTCTTCCGCGAGCGTGACGCTGCCGACCGCCAGCAACTTGCCCTTTGTAATCGCGGCCGCGCCGGGCGACGCCCCGTGCATCGAGTCCTGCACGGCGCTCTCGAGCTTCGCCTTCGCCGCCGAAAAGTACACGCCCGCACGGTCGCCCATCTGGAGCACGCGCCGCCACTGCTCGGCCGCCTTGTCGGGCAGACTCATTTTTTCAAAAGTGTAAGCCTGCTCCACAATGGCGAGCGGATTGCCGGGATCGAGCGCGGAGGCCTCGCGGAATTTCACGAGCGCGCCCGCGGTGTCGCCGCTGTCGCGCAGCAGCCTGCCTTGCTCGATGAGCTCGTTGAACCGCGGGTCCATCTTCGGCGTGAAGACGCTCAGCGGCACGGGCGTCGGGCGCGGCGGCGCGCCGCTCGCCATCTTCGGCGCGCCGCTCTCCGGCGGCGGCACGTACGGCTCGGCGTGCGGCAAAACGGGGCGCGGTCCCGGCGGGCGCTCCTCATTTCCCGCAGCGAGCGGATCCGCGCCGAGCGCCGGCTCCTCGGCCGGCGGCGGCGATTCGACGACGAGCCTTGAAACATCAATTTTCATCGGCGGCCCCTGCATCGGAGCTTCCGCCTTCTCCGCGCGGCCCACGCCGGATCTTCGGAAAAATGCGACCGTCACCGCGCCAAGCTGGAACACCGCGACCGCCGCCAGAATCGCCGCGGCGACAGCCATCGTGCGTCCGATTCGCGGGGATGGGATGGGGGACTGAGGACGCATACGAGGCAGCAAAGTCCGCGACGCTAGGTGCCGCTGCGAAGAGTGTCAAACGCACCGCACGCTTCGCTTTAGGAGTTTGGCGTTAAAAATCAGACGTCGAATGTTAAACGGCGCGACGCGCCGAATGGCGAGCAAGGCGCTGTGCTGCGGGAGGTGGCTGCGGCAGGCGCAACGTCCAACTTCTCACATCGAACGCTGAACGCCAAAATATGAAACCGCCGCACCTTGCTTTCCGCCGCGCACACGCTTGGCACGCGACGCAAGTTCCTCCACCTTCCCGGCGTGCGCCTCTTCGTCCACATTCCCAGCCAGACTCTCGATCTCCTCGACGACGCCGGCACTCTCCTGCGGCGCTACGCGTGCTCGACTTCGAAATTCGGGATCGGCTTCACGCCCGGATCGAATTGCACGCCGACGGGAACTTTCCGCATCGCGGAAAAGCACGGTCACGACGCACCCGCCGGGATGATTTTCAAGGCGCGCCAGCCGACCGGCGAGATCGGCACGCGCGAAGATGAAACCGATCATGTGCAGACGCGCATCCTGTGGCTCGAGGGCCTCGATCCCGAGAACGCCGGCACGAAGGATCGCTTCATCTACATCCACGGCACGAATGCCGAGCACCTCCTCGGCACCCCGGCGAGCCACGGCTGCGTGCGGCTCGCGAATGATGACATGATCGCGCTCTTTAATGAGGTGCCCGAGCACACCGCCGTCACGATCGACGCGGGCGGTTAATTCGGTGCCTAACTGTCGCCCTTCCCGCGCCGCAGCACCACGAAGACAATTACGGGCGCGAGCAGTTCCCCGACGACGATCAGCGTCGCCGCCCACAGCGGGAGCGAGGTCAGGATGCCCGTGACCGACAGCCCCACGAGCGTGCCGATCGAGCCCACCGCCGTCGCGGCCGTCGCGATTTCAAGTCTCGATCGGCTGCTGGAATTTTCCGGTTTCACCGTGCCGAGGCCTGCCGCATTTCGCCGCTACAGCGCACGCAGAAAAGCCACTACGTCCGCCTTCTCCGGCGCGCTCAGCTTCGTCTCGAGCACGAGATTGAA
>JBBQJR010000154.1:0-7494 GCA_038326125.1 Chthoniobacterales bacterium | reverse complement strand
GGCTGCGCCGTCTCGATGTAGGTCGAGCCCTTCGGCTTCACGGAGTGATGCCACAGCGCGCCGGTGCCCCAGTCCGCGGTGAGCGGCGCGTTGTTCCATTTGCCAAAGCCCGGCTCGTCGAGAAAGACCGCGCCGCAGCCGGAGCCGCCGCCGTAGTCGTTCAGCGGCGTGATTTCCTCGTCGGGGAAATTTTTGTAGAAGACCGGATAGCCGTGATTTTCCAGCCCGGTGAAATGGTGAAAGCGCACGTCCCAGCCGTCGCCGTCGTTCGTGTTATCGCGGGCAAACATGTTCATCAGCGGGCCGACCGCGACCTCGAGAATATTGCGCGTGCCGTGGCTCACGAGTTCGAGCCCGGAACCGTCGGGCCGGAAGCGAATCACGCCGCCGCCGCGATGTTGCAGGCGGCGGCCATCGGTGCCCGTGGCGTTCATGAATCCAAAGTCGCCGCCGGCAATGTAGAGGTATCCATCCACGCCGAGCGAGAGACCGTTCGTCGTGTGATCCGCGGGACGATCCGCGAAGCCGAACGCAATCCCTTTGATCAGCGTCTTCTCCTCGGTCGCGATGCCGGTGTGATCCTTGTCCACGTACACGCTCACGTCCGGCGGATGGATGAGGTAGAGCCGGTCGCGATCCCACACGAGCCCGCGCGGCGAATCCACGTCCTTCACAAATTCCTTCGCCTCATCCGCGCGTCCGTCGCCGTCCGTGTCGCGCAGTCGGATGATGCGCCCGCGATGCGGCTTGCGTCCGAGCGAGCCGTTGCCGTCGCTCGAGACGTAGAGCGTTCCATCCGCCGACGCGGAGATGAAGACGGGATAATTCACCGCGGGCGGCGCGGCGAAGAGCGTCATGTCGAAACCTTCCGCCGCGTGCGCGTCCTTCAAAATCTCGGCCTCCTCCGCCGGCGTGCGCTGCGTGATCTGCGGTGCGATGTTGCCCCCCGCGGCGAACGGATCGTTGGGATCTGCAGCGTTCTTTTTCCCCTGCTTCGCCTGCGCCGGTGGCTCCTGCTGCGCGTCGATCTTCGCCGCGAGCGCGCCGAGTCCGTCGCCGCTGAGCGTGATTTCGCGGATGCTCGCCCAGCCGCCCTGCGAAGTTCCCGTGCAGGTGATTTTCAAAAAGCGCACGCCTTTCGCGCTGAACGCGTGCTCGGTGTCGCCCGGCTTCGCAGTCGCGCGCGCATCCGCGAGCATTGTCCACACTTTGCCGTCGGGTGAACTTTCGATCGTGTGCCGGTAGGCGTTGTTCGCGCCTTCCCACACGATACGGAGGCCGCTGAGTTCCTGCGGCTTTTCAAATGCAAATTGCAACCACTGCGGAAAGCTCGCATCGCTCGCGCACCAGCGCGTGTCCGCCTTTCCGTCCACCGCCTTCGTCGCGTCGTTGCCGCCCTGCGTGCTCGAGGCGGAGATTTTCACCGTTGTGGTTTCGGCTTTCGCCTCCGCTTTGGCAGAAGCGCCGCGCAGCGAAACGGCCGCAAAACCGAAGGTGATGACGGACGCGAGGACGAGGCGGAAAGAGCGGAGCATGGATTGGAAAAAGTGAGGCGCGGGCATGACGCAAAGCCGCGCACTTGCAAAGCCTTTGCCTTTGCCGCGCCCTGCGTCCAGAGGGCGGGTTTCAATTGGAACTACGAAGGACACAAAGGGCACGAAGCATCTCGTCGGCGTGAATTTTTCATCCGTCCCCGCCTTCGTGCCCTTCGTGTCCTTCGGGGAAATTCAACGCCGCTTCAGCCCAGCACCAGCCGGTGAAACTCCGTCATCCGGCCAGGCGCGCTTTTCCGAAACTCGGTGATCGCGCGCGTGCCGTGCTCGACGATGCGCACTTGCGCCGGAACCGCGTCGGGCTGGAGCGTCTGCTTCGGATAAAAATTGCCGGCGGAATTCTCCTTCATCGTCAGGTAGCCGCGCGCGCACACGCTGCCGTCCGCGGCGAGGAGTTCGGTTTGCAGCGCGATGCCGACGGGCAGTTTTTGAGCGGGAGAATCCGGGTGGTTCATTCGCCCGACGATGGCTTTTTCCCGCCGCCGCACAACGGGCAAATCAATCGGGATGGCATTGCCTCGCCCGGCACCTCGCGTCAGCCTTGCCGGATGCGCCGCCCGCTTTTCCTTCTCGCCCTCACCGTGCTTTTCTCCGCGCCGCTCAGCGCCGTCGCCGCGAAGCCCAATGTCCTCTTCATCGCCATCGACGATCAGAACGACTGGATCGGCTGCCTCGGAGGTCATCCGCAAATCAAGACGCCGAACATCGATCGTCTCGCGCAGCGCGGCACGCTTTTCACGAACGCGCACACGCAGGCGCCGCTGTGCAATCCCTCGCGCTCCAGCCTGCTCACCGGCCTGCGGCCGTCGAGCACCGGCATCTACGGGCTCATGCCGGGCATCCGCGACGTCGAGGCGTTGAAGCACCACGTCACGCTTCCGCAGACTTTCACGAACGCTGGCTGGCGCACTTCCATGTCGGGAAAAATCTACCACGACGGCTCCATCAAGCCGAAGGACCAGGCCGCGGAGTTCAACGTGTGGGCGAAAAACGAGCCGCAGCCGAAGCCGGAAAAGCGCATCGTGAATCTGCCCATCCCCGACCAAATCAAGCTCATGGACTGGGGCCCATTTCCCGCGCGCGACGAGGATGCCGTGGACTACAAAATCGCCGACGCCGCCATCGCTGCGTTGCGCGACGCGCCGAAGGATCAGCCCTTCTTCGTCGCCGCCGGATTTCGCCTGCCGCATGTGCCGTGCTACGCGCCGCAGAAATGGTTCGACCTTTACCCCGACGCGACTTTGCAAATGCCGCCCGTGCTCGACCACGACCGCGACGACACGCCGCGCTTCTCGTGGTACCTGCATTGGAAACTTCCCGAGCCGCGCCTGCACACGCTGCGCGAGGCGAATGAATGGCGCTCGCTCGTCCGCGCCTACCTCGCCTGCACGAGCTTCATGGATTCGCAGGTCGGCCGCCTGCTCGATGCGCTCGAGGCCACGGGCCGCGCGGAAAATACGATCATCGTGCTGTGGAGCGATCACGGCTGGCACCTCGGCGAGAAGCTCATTACCGGAAAAAATTCGCTCTGGGATCGTTCCACGCACGTCCCGCTCATTTTCGCCGGCCCCGGCATCGTGCGCCGCGCGAAGTGCGCGCGCCCCGTCGAACTGCTGGATATTTTCCCAACGCTCCTCGAACTCGCCGCGCTCCCGCCGCGTGCGGACCTCGAAGGCCACACCCTCGTCCCGCTGCTGCACAATGCCGCCGCGCCGCGCGAGTGGCCCGCCATCACGACGCACAATCACGACAACCACGGCATCCGCACCGAACGCTGGCGCTACATCCGCTACGCCGATGGCTCCGAGGAACTCTACGACATGATCGCCGACCCCAATGAATGGACCAACGTCGCGGCCGATCCCAAGAACGCCGAAGTAAAGCGCGACCTGGCAAAATGGCTGCCCAAAGTGAACAAGAAACCCGTTCCCGGCAGCGCCTCTCGCGTCCTTACTTACAATCCCGAGACCGGCGAGGTGAATTGGGAATGCAAAAATGTTAGTAAGAGCGATCCCATCCCGGACTAAGAGTAACGGACATCACCAATCCGCGGACGAGGGGTGCGGCAGGTTGAGACTAGCGCACGCTATGTAAGAACCTTCCGCTCCCCAGCCAATTTGAGCCTACGCAGTTACCTGAACAGCATGATGAGGATGATGATCAAGAACAGCCCGGCACCACCACTCGGATAGTAACCCCACCCCGAGCTATACGGCCAACTGGGAAGCGACCCAATCAAGATCAACAGGAGGAGCACGATGAGGACAGTGGATAAGGTGCGTGACATAGGAGAAGTTTGATCAAATTTCGCGCGCCCCATCTCTCCCGCGTGCATGAATGATCCATAAAACGCGGACTGCATTCCCTCCGGATTTTTCACGCGGCGTGCTGCACCAAATCACGCTCTACTATCCCGTCCGCGCCATTGCGGAGGATTCCGCTGATTTCCGTCAGTTCTTCAGGATAGTGAGTTGGTTGTCTAGGCGCTTCGAGAAATCCAGCGGGTCGCCGACGCCGACGGTGCCGGGGGCGACTTGGTAGGCCCATACTTGGAAGGAACTCAGCATGGCACTGCCGTAGATCGTCGAGAAGGCGCCGTCGATGGCATCCTGACCACACGCGATTTTCACCCGGCCAATGCGAGGGACATGGAAGCGGGCGTCCGTCGTGAACCAATGACCGCCGAGATAGACTTCGCCGTAGGCGTGGAAATCCATGTGGTTCTCCGGGTCGGGGAAACCGATGTCGGGGAGGTGGCCGGTGACGTAGCGGGCGGGAACATTGAAGCACCGGTTCAGCGCCACGGCGAGGTGGGCAAAGTCACGGCAGACACCGTAGCCGCGCTGCAGGACATCCCACGCGGAAAGGTCCGGGCGGCCCGAGCAATAGCGGTATTCGATATTGTCGTGGAGCCACTGGCTAATGGCGGTGACGCGCTCGATGCCGTCCGGCACGCGGCCGAATTTATCCCAGGCGAAATTGGCCAGCTTGTCCGAATCGCAGTAGCGGCTCGGCAAGGTATAACGCATGAGCTCCAGCGGGATTTCCCCCGGCGTGAGCTGCGGGTTTCGCGGAAGATCATGATTATCCGGCTGGGAGGACACGGCGACGATGGCATCGTGTCGCACCGAGGTGCCGCCGAGCGGAAGCGGGACGCGATACATGCAATTCCCGTGACTGTCGGTGAATTCCTCAGTTTTGAGATCGTTCCCGAGACTGAGGGCTTCAAATTCGACTCGGTGGTTGCGGTCGGCGAGCGGCTTCAAATGGATGAGCAGCCACGCCGGGCCATTTGCATGATAGCTGAGGCTGCACCCGACCCTTAAAGTGACGTCGAACAGCGGCGACGCCAGACCCTGAGATGAATTCATGGAAGCGGTTCCTACCGCACATTTGCTGCGGCGTCCTGCGTTCGTTTGGATTTTTTTGGAGCTTGTGCTCGCCGTCATCGAGCCGCCCGCATCCTGGCATTCGCGGAAAAAATCACGTCCGCAAAGTGTCGCGACAGGTTCTACGCGACCGCTGCCGTCCGCCGCTTGCACACGCCCGCGGTGCGCAGTTCGTCGCAGTGCGCCTCAATGCGCACGGTCTTGCCCATCGGCGTGAAGCCCATGCGCTTGCTGATGCAAATTTCCAGCGTGTCAATATGCACGTCCTCGAACTCGATGATCTTCGCGCAGTCGAGGCAGATGAGGTGATTATGGTTCGGATGATCCACGTAGTTCGGATCGTAGAACTTGTGGTCACGGCCAAAATCCATCTCTCGCAGCATCCCGCTTTCCACGAGTAGCGGCAGCGTGCGATAGACCGTCGCGCGCGAGACTGACGCGTCCACTTTCTTCGCCATCACCAGCAGGTCGTCCGCCGTGTAGTGCTCGGTGGTGCTGAAAGCCGCCTCGATGATCGCGTCGCGCTGCGAAGTCCGCCGCAGGCCTTTCGACTCGAGAAATTCGTAAATGCGCTGGCGAAGCCCGGGATCCATGTGGCGCACATTTAGCCGCGACTCCGGCACGGAGTCAAACCGCGCCGCTCACCGTTCCGCGCTCAGCTCGAAAATGCGGCCCGGCAGCCAGCCGAGTCCGTCCTTGAAGCTGCTCGCCCTCGTGTATTCGAGAATCAGCACGCGGCCCGGCGCGATGCGGAGCACGTCGATGGGCCGGCCCAGTTTTGAAAAAACCGTTTCAGTTTGCGCGGTCCATGTCCCGTCGGCCTCGCGTCGCGGATGCACGGTGAGCACGTCGAAGCCGATGTCCTCCGCGATGCCGGTGCGGCTTTCTCCGAGGAGATTTCCGAAACGGGTGACCAAAAATCCATTCCGCAGCGGCTCGGGAAAATCGTCGCCGCACCACGTCATCCCCGCGGGTGAACTGTGCGGATCGAATGTGGAGAGTCCGCCCAATTTTCCGCCACCCGCCGGTCCGAGATTTTTCACTGGCAGCGTAAATTTCATCCCGATCGGCGGCACCGGCGTGTGCGGATACGGGCGCGGCTCCAGCGGCCAGTCGCTGAACTGAAACGGAAATCCGTAGTGCTTCCCGCGCTCAATAAAATCCATCTCCTCCGGCGCGTTGATGTCCGGCCCGTTCGTCACGGAAAAAAATCCGCCGTCAGGATTCCACGCAAAGCCGTACGCATTCCGCAGACCGCGCGCGTACACTTCGATTTCCGGTTTCGCGCTCTTCGGATCGAGCCGCCAGATGCATGCCGTCGTCTCCACTTCGCCGCCCGTGAAAATGCCCGGTGTCGTTCCCGCCTCACCGCCATCCGTACGCGAGCCGCTGCTCACGTAGAGCATCCCATCCGGCCCGAATGCGAGGTGCGAGACGCCGTGATTGAACGGCCCGACGCCGTACGGATAGCGATGCACGAGCCACGGCTCCATTTTTACCGCGCCGGATTTCACGTCGGCTGCACTGCGCCAGATCGTGACTTCGTTCAGCTTGTGCGGCCCGCCGTCGCTGATGCCGCGGTTCGTCGTGAGCCACAGCCGTCCGTCGGGCGAGAGCATGATGCCGAGTGCGGTAATGTCGGCGTCCGCAGGCTTCACGTAGCCCGCAGGCTGGAGCAGCGGCGCGATCAAATTGTTCGCCACATCGAGCCGGAAGACCGTGCCCTTTTGCCCGAGCACGTACACCGCGCCATCGCGATCCGGCCCGGCGAGTCGCGTGCAAAAATCCGGCAGTTGCACGACCTCGCGAACCTTCATCCCCCGCGGCGGCACGGGCAGCGGCGCGAACGCGTGCGCGCGCACGAGCGCATCGTAGGTTTTGAATTTCGAGGTACTCCGCACCTTCGCGACCTCATCGGCCGTCACCGCTTTCTCCGCATTGCCCCACGAGGAAAAAACGAATGTGAGCACATCCGCGACACTCGCATCGTCGAGCGGTTGCACCGGCATTAGATTGTTGTAGTCAGCGCCGTTCACGCGGATCGGTCCGCTCAATCCCTCGCACAGCGCGCGGATGGCCCGCTCGCGATTCGCCTTGATCCAATCCGATCCGGCCAGCGGCGGAAAAACCGGCGGTGCCCCCTGCCCCGTCGCTTGGTGGCACACGACGCACGTCTGCAAAAAAATCCGCCCGCCGCGGGTGCGCGATTCCGCGTCGTCCGCAAATGCGATGGCACCGGTGACGAGCAGGACGAGCGGGAGAAACTTCATGCCGCGCGAGGTTAGGATGCCCGCTGCGTCCGTCAAGGTGCCCACCGTTTGCCGTCGCGCGCGTCGCGTGTATATTTGTGCCATGAGCACGCTGACCGGTCTCCAGAAGCTCGATGCGGCGCATCAGCTCCATCCCTTCACGAATCACGAGGAACTCCACGCCGTCGGCACGCACATCATCCGCGAGGGCAGCGGCGTGTGGGTGACGGATCAAAACGAGCGCCGCCTGCTCGACGGCCTCGCCGGCCTGTGGTGCGTGAATGTCGGCTACGGTCGCCGCGA
>JBBQJR010000153.1:0-7514 GCA_038326125.1 Chthoniobacterales bacterium | reverse complement strand
AAACGCGATGAGGTAGCTGTTCACCTCGATGAGGCACGCGACCACCTCGTCCTTGAATTCGCTCGCGCGCAGCGGGAGATATTTCGTCCACGACGCGGCGATGTGCGGCGACTCGGCGAGAAAATAAAACAGGTAGAGCGGGACGATGATCAGCGAGAGCAGGAAGCCGAAGAGCCCGAGAAAGCCGCCGAGGCTGTTATTGAAAAATACCCAGACGGAATCGAAGATGCGCGGCAGAGCCTTGTTCAGCCATTCGCCGGTGCTGATGTTGCGGAGCACTTCCTCGGTCTTCGCGACCTCGCGCGGCGGCGCGGGGATTTTGGGATCGGCTTCGGACGCGGCAGTGGCGGGCGCGGGCTCAGCGCCGATCGGGGCGGGGAGCGCTGGTTTTTCCGCGGCGGTGGCAGGTGAGGACGCGGGCGAAACGGGCGCAGGCGCAGGTTTCGGCCCGACGTTCTCCGGCGCGGGCGCGGGCGGTGGATTGGTGATTTCGTACAGCTCGTCGGGGATGATGCGGAGGCCGTATTTTTCGCGCATTTCGAGGGCGAAACTCGCGATGCCGCGGCGGACCTGCTTTGTGATGACGGGGACTTTTTTCGCCAGCTTCGCGCTCTGCCCGGAGACGACCGGGACGATCCAAAACATGATGCCGACAAAGACGAGCGACGTGACGAGAAACACCGCGGCGACCGCGCGCCGCCGCGTGGTGCCGAAGCGCACGAGCCGCGCGACGACCGGCTCGAGCAAATACGCGAGCACGCCGGCGATTGCGAACGGCACGAGGATGGGCTGGAGGAACGCCATCACCTGCGAGAAAATGTAGATGAACGCGACAGTGAGCGCGAGAATCGCCGAGACCGCGACAGCCGCGAGCGCCGTCCACATCATTTTGCGCTGCCAGGGCGTCGGAAATTCCGGCGGGTTCATCGCGGGCACCGTGCGCGGAGTGCGCGCCGCCAGCAAGCAGAAGTGCGCGGCGGGGAGGGAGCGCTGCCTTCCAGGCAGTACGGGTCGCGGGCCTCCATCCTGCGAAACCCGGCAAGCGCCGCCGGCTGGAAGCCCGCGACCGCACAGGCCGGAGGCCCGTGTTCGGCCTGCGCTTAACAATCTCTTAAACACTCCCCGCTCGCGTTTTTGCGCTTCGCAGGCACGTTACCCGGCCCGATGCAAAAGCCCCCGTCCAACCGCGCCTTCACGCTCATCGAGCTGATGCTCGCGATCGCCATCGCGATCACGGTGACGGTGGTCGCGGTGCCGAACCTGCGCGGCATGTCGCGCGAGCGGCGGCTGCTTGAGACGTTTGAAAAATTCGACACGTTTGCCCGCAAGGCGCAGCTCTACGCCGTGCGCGATCAGCGCCCGTGGTCGCTCGTGTGGCAACAGGGGCAGGTCGTGCTGCAGCAAAATGACCCGACACCCGAGGAGGTGCAAAACGGCGGCGATGCGCAGCGCGAAAGTTTTCCCGTCGCGGAAAATGAAGTACTGACCGTCGAGCGGCACGCGTCGCTGCTCGCGGTGAAGGAGACGCCGGGCGTGTGGACCTTTTGGCGGAGCGGCACGTGCGAGCCGGTCATCGTGAGCTACGCGGGGCCGGACGGCACATGGTCCGCGCAGTACAACGCACTCACCGGCCATGGCGAGATCACGGACCAGACGGTAAAATGAGAGCGCTCCGACGTGTTAAAAATTTAGCAGGTTTCCTGCTGCTGGAGAGCATGCTGGCCGTCGCCATTTTCGGGTTCGGCGTGATCGCGCTCAGCCGCTGCGTGGAAAACCTCATGCGCGCGGAACGCATCCGCCGCGAGGAGGGTCTCGCGCAGCGGCTGCTCGCGAATTACCTTGTCCAAATCGAGACCGAGGCGCTGCCGCTTTCCGACCAGATGACCGAACAGCTCAAGGGCGCGTGGTCGGGCATGACGATGAACATCACGCGCGAGCAGATGAAGCTGCAGAACGAAAAGGAGCAGGAACTTTTCGGCCTTTACAAAGTGAAGCTCGCCGTGAGTTGGACCGCGGGGCGCGAGACGATCCACCGCGATCTGTCGTTCATCTTTTACCCCAAGCAACGATGAAGTCGCCGAACAATCTGCATTCGGAAAAGACCTCACACAAAGGCGCAAAGATGCAAAGTTGCGCAGAGATTTTTGGTGCGACGAAGCCGGTTCGGGGTGCCGCGCTACCGGCGCTCGCGGTTGCACGGCGGGAATCCTTTGCGCCTTCGCGCTTTCGCGTGATCCATCCCGTCCGAAAACTTCGCGCCGGTTTCACTTTGATCGAGGTCATGCTCGCCGTGGCGATCATGACGGTCACGACGCTGGGCATTTTCCGCTTCGTGAAATCCACGGTGAGCGCGGTCTCCGAGTCGGTCGCGGACATGGAGGAGCAGCTCTCCGTCGAGCGGCTCGTAGCGCTCGTGCAGGAGGAATTTTACGATCTCCCCGCGCGCGGGCAGACGAATATCTCGGGCGAAAGCATCAAGCTGAACGGCGTGGATTTTGACTCGATCGAGTGGCGCTCGCGCGGCGGTCCGGGGCTGATGACCACCGCAGCGAGCGGCGAATATCGCGTGAAGTTGCGCATCCAGCCGGTGGAGAAAAATTCGAACAAATATGAGATCGGATTCTGGCGCCGACCCGCGCTGCTGGACACGTCCGGCGGTCTCGTCGCGGGCGGGAGCGATGACGACGCGACGTGGGTGCCGCTCCTGCCGCGCGTTTCCGCGATGCGCATCCGCTACTGGGACTCGCGGCTCGGGCAGCTCGTGGATTCGTGGCGCGACGCCACGGCGAAACCCGCGTTTGTCATCCTGAGCATCACGCGCGAAGGCGAGGACACGCCGTCCGAGGCGGTGCTGCGCATTCCCATTTCCGCCGTCGTGCAACAATGATTGCGCCGCGCAAAATTTTTGCCCGTCGCGGGTCCGCGCTGCTCATCGCGCTGTGGGCGATCATCGTGCTCACGAGTGCGGTGCTGCTCTGGGCGGCATACATTCGCCAGACGATCAATGTCTCCGGGGAAAGCTACAACGACACCGAGGCGCGCGCGATGGCCCACAGCGGCCTCGCCATCGCGATGCATCCGCTCGCAAGCAAGGAAACCGAGGCGCTCACGACGGAAGAGGCGAACGATCCCGGCTTTCGCGTGCGCATGGTGAGCGAGGGCGGGAAGCTGAATCTGAACTTCCTTTTTGCCGGCGAAAATTCGGCGCGGCAGGAAATCTTCAAGCGCTGGCTCGAGGCGCGCGGCATTGATTACCAGGCGCGCGATCGCATGGTGGATTGCATCCTCGATTGGCTCGATGCGGACAACATCAAGCGCACGAACGGCCAGGAGGACGGGCCGAATTATCATCCGCCGAATCGCGGGCAATTTCTCACCGTGGACGAACTCGCCGAGGTCGCGGGCACCGAGCCGCTCACCTCGCAGCCGGGCTGGAAGGACGACCTCACGGTGGATTCGCAGGGCCCGATCGATCTCTCGAGCGCGGATGAGCACATCCTCCGGCTGCTGCCGGGCATCGGCGATCTCGGCATCGAACGTTTTTTGCAATGGCGGCGTGGCAGCGACGGGATTGACGGCACGAAGGACGACCCGGTAATCCAGAAACTCGAAACGGTGCAGGGCTTTCTCGGCTTGAACAAAACGCAATGGAACGCCCTCGGCGGTCTCATCATGCTGCGGGACAACACGTGGCAGATCATTTCCGAGGGCTGGTCGGGAAAAGTCGTTCGACAAGTGACTGTCGTGGTTCGTAAAGGAAGCCAGAACCCGCAGATCAGACAATGGAAAGAATGAAGCCCAACGGCGCGACCTCCGCGCTCCTCGGACCGGATGCCCACGGCTGGCGCGTGAGCGCGGGCAGTGGCGCGGAGCAGAGCGTCGCGACGCTCGGGGAGGCGATCACCGCGCTGCCGGCGAATGCGAAAGTCGAGCTCGCGCTGCCGTGCCAGTCCGTGATCATCGAGAGCCACAAGCTGCCCTCGACGGACCGCGCGGAACTCGCGGAGATGCTGCAGCTCCAGCTCGAAAAAACGCTGCCCTATCCGCTGGAGGATGTGAGCCACGGCTTCGAGATTCTCGGGCAGACGGAAAATGAAAGCACCGTGCTCACTTTCGCCGCCTCGCGCGCGCAGCTCGATTCGCTCTGCGCGCCGCTGCGCGAAAAGGGTCGGCTGCCTTCGCGCATCACGCTGCAGGCGCTGCGGGTCGCCGCGTCGTGTCCGGAGACGGGCACGATCCTCGCGCTCTGGCCCGAGCAGGAGCAGACCGCCTGCGCGATCATCGCCGACGGCAAACTCGCGTGGGCGCAGCCGATTCCCGGCCTCGAGGCGGATGCGGTCCTCGGCGAACTCCCCGGCCTGCTGCTCTCCGCGGAGATGCAGGGCGTGCCCGCGGATTTTTCCGAAATCCGCGTCGCCGAAGAATCCGCCGCGCTCACCCGCGCGCTCGCGGATCATTTTCAAAAGCCCGTGCATCCGCTCGGCGCGCTCCCCGGCGCGAAGTCCGCGCTGGATCTGCTCCCGCCCGCGTGGAATGCCGAGCTGCGGCGGCGCGCGCGCGGCGACAACCTGAAGCAAAATCTCCTCGTCGCGGGCGTCGCGTATCTCGTGCTCATCGCCCTCGCCTTTGGCTGGCTCGCGTGGCTGAGGCACAAAGTGCAGGCCACGCAGGCCGCGCACGACGCGATGAAGCCGCGCTTTGCCGGCATCGAAAAACAGATGGGCCGGTGGGACGCACTCGCACCGGTGCTCGAGCCAAAGCGCTACGCTGTCGAAGTGCTGCACCAGCTTTGGAAGGCGTGGCCGCAAAATGAAAAGCTGCAGTTCACATCGTTTTCCTTCGGCCCGCGCGAGTGGATCGTGAAAGGCGAAGGCACGACCGACGCGCGCTTCGAACTCGTGACGCGGCTGAAAAAGAGCAAGGAATTTGAGAGCTTCGAGCTGCAGTTTCCACCCGAGCAGCCGATCAAGGACGATCGGTTTTCCTTCATGGTCACCGGCAAACCGCGATGACTTTCGCCGCAATGAATCAGCGGGAGAAATTCCTCCTCACCGTCACCGCGGTGGTGATCGGCGTGCTCGTGAATTTTTACCTGATCAAATTTTTCATCGCTTCGCGCGCCGACCTCACGCGGCAGCTCGCGGGCACGCAGGTGAAAATTGACACCTTGAAAAAACGCGAGACCGAGCGCGATCTCTGGGCGAAGCGCGACGCGCTGCTCGATCAAAAACTGCCCGTGCTCGGCGACCCGGATGTCGCGAGCAAGGCCCTGCGCGAATCGCTGCTGGAGATCGCAAAAAAGAACAGCGTGATCCTCGAAGCGCCGGCCCCCGGCACGCCGGTGAACCACCCGACTCATATCTCGCTCGGCGTGAAATTCGACGCGAAGGCGCCGTGGGAGGCGATGTTCAATTTCCTCTACGAAGTGCAGAGCCCGGAAAAGTTCATCGCGATCGAAAACTGCGACCTGAAAGTGAACCGCGAAGACAAGACGCAACTCCGCGCCACGCTCACCATCGCGCGCTGGTACGCGCCGAAGTAGCCACCTTGCCCGCCACCGCCGACCGTGCCGATTTTTCCAAACCCCATGAAACCGCTCACCCTCCTCCTCGCGCTCTCCGCCCTCGCCCGTGCCGACGACCTGCTTCCGCAGCCGTTCGCGAAAGACCGCTACGCCGAGACGATCGCCAAGAGCCCGTTCGTCCTCGAGACGAAAGCCGAGGCACCGGCGGAGGAGAAAAAAAATCCGTTCCAAAACCTTTTCCTCCGCGGCATCGGCAAGGCGGACGGGCAGGACTACGTGCTCGTCCAGCGACTGGGCGAGGAGCGCGCGATGCGCTTCATCGGAAATGAGCCAGGGTCGGACGGCATTGCCGTGCAGTCCGTGCGGATCGGGAACACGTTTCGCGAGACGAGAGTCGTGCTGAAGGCAGGCGATGTGATCGGAGAGATCAGCTTCAAGGAAGACTCGCTGAACACCCCGCCGCAAGTCGCCGCTGGGCAGGCGCGCAATCCGGCTTTGCCCGGCCAGTTTCCCAGACCGGGCGCGATCCCGATGCCTCAAGGCCTTCCCGCGATCCGCCCGCCGCAGCCGAGCGCGATCGCGCAGCCGGTGCCCCGCCCGCAGGGAGCCATGCCGATGCCGCAGGCCCTGCCCGTGCCGCAGACGCCCGGCGCGCCGAAAGGCCGCTTGCGCGTGATCAACAACTGATCGGGCTCACACGATTTTACCGGTTGGCCTTGCCCAAAAGGTGCGCGGCGCAGCGGAGCACAGGTTTGCAAACTGTGCGGCCAAAAACGTGCCGGGCGCGAGTCTCTGCGGACGGTGAAGACCGTCTCAACCCGCGCGACCGGCGAGTTGCTCCCAGAGCGCGCGCTCGTTTTCGCCGAGGCTCGTCGGCAGCAGCACTTTTGCCTCCGCAAAAAGATCGCCGCGCGTCTCTTTGCCCGAGGGAAGTCCGCGGCCCTTGAGCCGGAATTTTTGCCCCGGCTGCGTGCCCGCGGGGATTTTCATTTTCACCGCACCGTCCGGCGTCGGCACCTCGGCATCGCCGCCGAGCACCGCCGACCACACCGGAATCGGCACCGGGCGGATCAAATCGAAACCGTCCACGCGGTAGTCCACATGCGGCGCGAGGCGCACGAGCAAATAAAGATCGCCCCGCTCGCCGCCGCCGATCCCGTCGGCCCCCTGCCCAGCGAGCCGGATTTTTTGCCCCGCACGCACGCCGCGCGGGATGTTCACCGAGACGGTCTCGGTGCGTCCGCCGCGGTCGAGACTGAACGCCTTGCGTCCGCCGTGCAGCACCTCCTCGATCGTCACGGCGAGTTCGGCCTCGACATCGCCGCCGCGCTGCGCAAACGCGCCGAAGCCCGCCTTGCGTTTTTTTCCCCCTCCGCTTCCGCCAAAAAATGCCTCGAAGAAGTCGCTGAATCCGCCGCCACCGGCACCCCCGCCGCCAAAATCCATCCCGCCAAAATTCTGCGCGCCCGGCGGCGGGCCCTGCCGGCCCGGGCGATCCCAATCGGAGCCGAGCTCGTCGTATTTTTTCCGTTTCTCCGGATCGCTCAGCACCTCGTTCGCCTCGTTGATCTCCTTGAATTTCGCCTCGGCGGTCTTCTTGTCCTTCGCGACATCGGGATGATGCTGGCGCGCAAGCTTGCGAAAGGCTTTGCGAATTTCGTCCTTCGTCGCCGTCTTCGCGACGCCGAGCACTGCGTAATAATCCTTGAACTGCACGCGGCGATAAAAGCGAACGCGCGACGCGATTCAACCATGCAATGCGCGCGCCCCCGCCCCGTGCCTGCCGAGCCGGCTGGCGATCGCGGCAGCGTGATTTTTCCGATCACTCGCGCGTGGCAAAATGATGCAGCGCATCCGTCGTCCGTCCGTCCTTTTCCCAGCGGAGAAAACCGGTGATGGCGGCAGTGACAAATTGCTTCGCCTCAGCGACGGCTTCGGGCAGCGCGAGGCCGCGGGCGAGCGCGGTGGAGATGGCGGCGCTGGTCGTGCA
>JBBQJR010000152.1:0-7521 GCA_038326125.1 Chthoniobacterales bacterium | reverse complement strand
CGCTGCTGTCCCAGCGCTGTGGATGCGCGTCTTTCCAGCGGGAACGGCGTTGGAGGAAAAGCTCGCCGCATTTGTTGAACACGAAAATGTGGATCGCGCGGTGGCGTAATTTTTCGCGATGCACGACGCCGCGCGGCTGCTGACCGATGACGCGATTTTCCTCGTCCACGACATCGAACATCTCGCCGGTGACATCCTGCGCGCGCGCGCTGTGGTCGTCCGGCGCGTCGGTGGCGAGATTCGTGAGCGTGACCCAGTGCGCGAGGCTGAGGTCCTCGGCGCGGGCGGTGACGGGCACGCCGAGCTTCGCGGAAAATTCCGGCCAGCGATCGAGCTGGAGCATTTTGTTGAGTTGCTTGCGGCGCTGGCTGAAGCCGCGCTTCACGAGTTCGCGGAACAGGACGCCGTCGCACTCGGGCAGCGTAGCGGGATCGCGCGGCGTGAGCAGCACGACGGACGAGCCGACTTTCGGCACCGGCGTGAAAACCTGCTGCGGCAGATGGCGCAGCAGTTTCGCATTCCAGCGCCGGCCGATGAGCACGGTGAGCGCGCCATATTCGCTCGTATCGGGTTTCGCGCAGAGACGCTCGGCGAGCTCGCGCTGGAGCGTGAAAACCATGCGGCTCGCCGGACTCGGCTCCGCGGTGAAATGAAAAAGCAACTGGCTCGAAATGTAGTACGGCAGATTGCCAAAGACCGGCAGCGGGCCGCGCCAGAAAAGCTCGCGCGGATCAAAATGCAGCGCATTGCCGTGGACGATTTCCGCCGTGGGAAAATGCTCGCGCAGCCACGGTGCAAAGCGGTCGTCCTTTTCTAGCAGGATGCCGTGCGGCGAAAGCTGCACCGCAAATTCCGTGAGCGCGCCGAGGCCCGGCCCGATCTCCACCCACGGCTGCCCGGCCTCGATGCCCGCCTGCTCAACGATCCACTTCGCGAGATTTTGATCGTGCAGGAAATTCTGCCCGAGGCTCTGCGTCGGCCGCGTGCCGAGTCCCGCGAGCGTCGCAGCGATGGTGGAGAGTTTCATGGCAGTGGAGCGCTGCCTGTCCCCGGCGCGCTATTTGATCTCCGCCAGCTTCGCCTTGATCGCCTCGAAATCCGGCAGGTCCTTCGGCGTCGCCGTCTGCTCCGCGTACTGCACCACGCCGCTCTTATCCACGATGAATGCCGCGCGCGCACTCGTGTCGCCGATGCCCGCGAGGCCGGGGAATTCCACGCCCCACGCCTTCGCCGTCACCTTGTTCAGATCGCTCACCAGCGGCACCGTGATGCCCTTGCTCTGCGCCCACGCCTCCTGCGCGAACGGGCTGTCCACGCTGATTCCGATCACCTCCACATCCGGCCCGATTTCCACGCCGAGCCCCTGCGAGACATTGCACATTTCATCCGTGCACACGCTCGTGAACGCGAGCGGGAAAAACAGCACGAGCGTGTTCTTCTTGCCGTAGTTCGCCGAGAGCGTGATGTCCTTGAGGCCGTTGGCGTCTTTCGACTTGAGGGTGAAATCCGGCGCTTTGGTTCCGACTGCGATGGGCATGGTGTGTGGTGGGTTGGAGTTGCGTTTTGAAAAATGGGGAGCGCCTTGTAGTGCGCGCGCCGGGGATCGGCAAACGGTTCTTTTTGCCGTCGGCGAATGTTTCCGCCGCGGGTCACGAGCGACCAGACGCAAAAACTGTCGAAGCCCTCGCCCGACTTCATGAAAATCCTGGACTCCCATGACAATGGAAAAATCTGGGCGCTCCTCAAGGAAACGATGAATGCGGAGCAGTTCAAAAGATTCGAGCAACTGGAGTTGCAGCATGAGGGACCGCCCGCGCTGTTTCGGCCTCAGATCGCGCAAGAACTCAAAATCACGGACGAGCAACGCCAGCAGTTCGTGGGTCTCGTGCAGGACATGACCAAGGAAGTCCAGCCGCTGATTCAAAAGTCCAAGTCCGCTGGAACGCCGGAAAAGATGGAGGAGATCCGGCTTTCCGTGATCCGGCTGCGGCTGGATTGCCTGGGAAAGATGGAGGCGCTCATGAACGATACGCAGAAAAGGCAGTGGCAGGAGATGATCGGCAGACCTTTTGATACGCTGCGCCATCATTGAGCGCGCCGGGGGTCTCGGACGCTTTGCCCGTCCGCGCCGTGGCCCGGAATATGCCGCACGCAACGTTTGCAGTGGACGCGCCGGGAGCCGCTGCCTACATCGCGCGACATGTCGCGCACCAATGCTCCCGGATGGCTCGTCGTCGTCGAGGGAATTGATGGCGCGGGGAAGAGCACCGTGCTGTGCAAACTCGCCGCGCATTGCGCGCAGCGCGAGCTGCCGTGCGTGAGCAGCAGTGAGCCGACGCGCGGCGAATGGGGGATGAAATTGCGACGCAGCATGAGCGAGAGACGACTCTCGCTGGCGGAGGAGCTGGAGCTTTTCCAGAAGGATCGCGCGGAGCATGTGGCGCAGGTGATCCGGCCCGCGCTCGCGGCGGGTAATATCGTGCTGCTCGACCGGTATTACCTCTCGACGGCAGCTTACCAGGGCGCGCGCGGGGCGGACCCGGCGGAGATTTTGGCGGCGAATGAGAAGTTCGCGCCGCAGCCGGACGTGGTGCTGCTGCTGGACTACGATGCTGCGGGCGGGCTGGAGCGGGTGCGGGCGCGCGGCGACACGCCGAACACGTTCGAGGAAGCGGAGCAGTTGCGCGCGGTGCGGCGGATTTTCCTCGGACTCCAGCGGCCGTTCATCCGGCGCGTGAATGCGGCGCGGACGGCGGACGAAGTTTTCGCGGAGTGCCGCGCGGAGTTCGACCGCGTGATCCGGTGAATCACGGCGAGCGGCGCGACATTGGACAACTCATTTGCTGCCGCGTCTTTTTGCCGGCGAATTGCCGGCGCGACATTTGCCGCGCCTACTTTGTCCGCTGCGAGAGGCGGAAGATGGTCTCGCCCGGTTTCATGTAGCCGGGATTCACGGCGTCGCGGGCGAAGAGGCTGAGGTATTCGCTGTCGTTGCGCAGGAGCGTGACTTCGCGGGTGAGGCGGCAGTTGATCATGCGCGCCTCGTCGAGCTGTGTTTCCATCGTGGCGAGCATTTCGTCCTGCCGCACTTTTTCGCTCATGCCGGGGAGAGCCCGGTAGGTCACGCGGATCACGATCGCCGCGACGATGAGGGTCACGAGGATCATGTTGAGCCGCGGGAAGAATTGATTCGGCGGCGCGTCGCGAAAGTGGGAGGCTGCGTCCTTCACTTAGCCGCGCATCTTGCCGCCATAAATGGCATTGTCACCCAAAATTTCCTCGATGCGCAGCAATTGGTTGTACTTCGCGATCCGATCCGTGCGCGACATCGAGCCGGTTTTGATCTGCCCCGCGTTCGTCGCGACCGCAATGTCGGCGATGGTCGAGTCCTCGGTCTCGCCGCTGCGGTGGCTGATGACGGCGGTGTAGCGGTTCTCCTTCGCGAGTTCGACGGTGTCGAGGGTCTCGGTGAGCGAGCCGATCTGGTTCACCTTGACGAGGATCGAATTCGCCGTGCCGGTCTCGATGCCCTTGCGGAGAAATTCCACATTCGTGACGAAGAGATCGTCGCCGACAATCTGCACACGGTCGCCGAGCACATCGGTGAGCTTTTTCCACCCGGCCCAGTCGTTTTCGGCGCAGCCGTCTTCGATCGAGATGATCGGGAATTTAGCGCAGAGCTTTTTGTAGAAATCCACAAGTTCATCCGCGCTGAAGCGCTGGCCGGTGCTCTTTTTGAAAACGTAATCCTTCTTCGCCTTGTCGTAGAATTCCGAACTCGCCGCATCGAGCGCGACGAAGACATCCTTGCCGAATTTGTAGCCCGCCTTTTTCACGGCCTCGGCGATCGTCTCCAGCGCGTCGTCGGCGCTCTTGAGGTTCGGCGCGAAACCGCCTTCGTCGCCGACTGCGGTGCTCAGCCCGCGGCCCTTGAGCACGCTTTTGAGCGAATGGAAAATTTCCGCGCCGCAGCGCAGCGCCTCGTTGAAATTGCGTGCGCCCTTCGGCATCACCATGAACTCCTGAAAATCAATCGGCGCATCGCTGTGTGCGCCGCCGTTGATGATGTTCATCATCGGCACGGGCAGCACCTTCGCGTTCGGCCCGCCGAGGTATTTGAAAAGCGGAAGCCCAAGCTGCGCGGCCGCGGCGTGCGCGGTGGCCATCGAGACAGCGAGGATCGCGTTCGCGCCGAGCTTCGATTTGTTGTGCGTGCCATCAAGCGCGATCATCGCGCGGTCAATCGTGACCTGCTCGGTTGCGTCGAGGCCTTCGAGTTCGTCGGCGATCGTCTTGTTGATGTTCGCGACGGCTTTCAGCACGCCTTTGCCGAGCCAGCGATCTTTCACGCCGTCGCGCAATTCCCACGCCTCGTGTTCGCCGGTGCTCGCGCCGCTCGGCACCGCGGCGCGGCCCATCGCGCCGCCGGCGAGATGCACATCGGCTTCGACGGTCGGGTTGCCCCGGCTGTCAACGATCTGGCGGCCGGCGATGGCGGTGATGGTGGTGAGGGACATGGCGATTTTTCGGTGCGGTGAAGGTGATGAATTGGCGACGCAGTGCATCCAGGCACCGCGAAAATGGAGGCGCGGAGATAGACGCGACGCGCCGTGCTGGCAATTCAATATCGAGGGAAATGCGCGCGGTTCAGTCTGCGAATGCGGTTGCTGGTGAAACGCCGGGACGCAGAGAAGGCAAAAACTGAGTGGGTCGGAAACATGCAGGTTGTGGCGACGGCATTTTTCGGGAATCGCGTTTTTCTCCTCGTCTCCGCGTCTCCTCGTGTCCGCGTCTCCTCGTGTCCGCGTATCAAAATGACCCGTCTCGCCAAACGGCATCTCGGCAAAACTTCCGCTTGCCACCGCGCGCGCGCCGGGCATCCTCCGCCCCCTTTTTTTCTGCGCGGCACTCCCATGAAACATCTCCTCTCCCTCGAAACGGCGAGCCGTGAAGACATCCTCGCGGTGCTCGATCTCGCGGTGAAAATGAAGGCCAGGCGCGGTCGGCACGAGGCGCATCCGCTGCGGCACCAGTGCTGGGCGCTCCTGTTTTCCAAGTCCTCCACCCGCACCCGCGTGAGTTTCGAGGTCGGCATCCGCGAACTCGGCGGCGACGTGATTTTCCTCGCGGCGGACGACATCCAGCTCGGCCGCGGCGAGCCGATCGAGGACACCGCGCGCGTCATCGGCCGCATGTGCCACGGCGCGGTCATCCGCACGTTTGGGCAGGACGAGGTGGAAAATTTTGCGAGCTTCAGCGGCATCCCCACGATCAATGCGCTGACGGACGACGAGCACCCGTGCCAGATCCTCGCGGACTTGCAGACGGTCGTGGAAAAGCTCGGCCCGGTTGCGGGCAAGGTGATCACGTTCATCGGCGATGGCGCGTGCAATGTCCCGCGCTCGTGGCTGTGGGCCGCGGCGAAGCTGGACTTTGAACTGCGCATCGCCGCGCCTGCGCCCTACCAGCCCGATCCCGCGATCGTGGCGCGCGCTTTTCCGAGTGGAAAGCCTGCCGGTGGAAAAATCGTGATCACCGACGATCTGCTAGCGGCCGCGCGGGGGGCCGATGTGCTCTATACCGACGTGTGGGTGAGCATGGGCAAGGAGGAGGAATCCGAGTACCGCATCGCGCAACTCGCGACGTATCAAATTGACGCCGCGCTCGTGAAACTCGCGAAACCCGGCGCGCTCGTGATGCACTGCCTGCCCGCGTATCGCGGCAAGGAAATCACCGCGGAGGTCTTCGAAGCGCACAGCGAGACCATTTTCACGCAGGCGGAAAACCGCCTCCACGCGCAGAAAGCCGTGCTCTCGCTCCTCGCTGCGTCGCGCGCGTAGCGTCGGAAAAACATCCGCCGAGGATTCGCCAAAACGCCGCTTGTCACGCGCGGCTCAATTCCTATCCTGCGCGGCTTTTAGTTCCCCCCCTGCAATTTACTATGGTTCCGACACTGGCTTCTCTCATCGAAAACGGCATCTCGATTTCCCTCGGCTGCGCGGCGCTCGGACTTGTGGCCGCGCTGTGGCTCATCAAGTCGCTGCTCTCGATTTCTGCGGGCACGGAGAAAATGAAGTTCATCGCGAACGCGATCGAGCAGGGCGCGAAGGCATATCTGCACCGGCAGCTAGGATCCATCTCCGTCATCGGCGTCATCATCGCCGCGCTGCTGTTTTGGAAAAAGGACGCGCCGACTGCGGTGGGATTCATCGTCGGGGCCGTGTGCTCGCTCGTCGCGGGATTCATCGGGATGCGCGTCGCGGTGAAGGCCAACGTGCGCACCGCGGAAGGCGCGCGCACCAGCGCGAAAAAGGCGCTGCAGGCGGCGTTCAGCGGCGGCGCGGTCACGGGGCTTTTGGTCGTCGCGCTCGCGCTGCTTTCGACCGGCGGATTTTATCTCCTCGTGGAAAAGCTGCTGCCTGGCCGCGCGGTCGCCAGCCTCATCGGTCTCGCGCTCGGCGCGTCGCTCATCTCGGTTTTTGCACGGCTCGGCGGCGGCATTTATACGAAAGCCGCGGATGTCGGCGCGGACCTCGTCGGCAAAGTGGAGCACGATCTCGCGGAGGACGATCCGCGCAATCCCGCGACCATCGCGGACAACGTCGGCGACAACGTCGGCGACTGCGCGGGCATGGCCGCGGATGTCTTTGAAACGTACGCGGTGTCGCTCATCGGCGCGATCCTCGTCGGCGCGCTCACCACGGCGGCGGGCGCGAGTGCGGCCGCGATCGTTTATCCCTTTTTGCTCGGCGGCGTCTCGATCATCGCGAGCATCATCGGCGTCCTTTTTGTGAACAGCTACGGCGGCAAGGCGGACCGCGCGCTCATGGGCGGCGTGCTCGTGAGCAGCCTCATTTCCGCGGCCGCATTTTATCCGCTGACGAACGCCATTTTTCCGAACGGCCTCGCGCTGAAGGACGGCTCCGTGCTCACGGCGCACGGCCTTTTCGTCTCCGCGATCATTGGCCTCGTGATGACCGGCGTGTCCGTCGTGATCACGAATTATTACACCTCCACCGCGTACGCTCCGGTGCGGAAAATCGCCGAGTCCAGCGAGACCGGCCACGCCACGAACATCATCTGCGGACTTTCCATCGGCCAGCAGGCCACCGCACCGATGGTCCTGTGCATCGGCGCGGCGATCTGGGGCAGCTTCGCTTTCGCCGGGCTTTACGGCATCGCCATCGCCGTCATGGCCATGCTCTCGATGGCCGGCATCATCATCAGTCTCGATGCGTTCGGCCCCATCACCGACAACGCCGGCGGCATCGCCGTGATGAGCGGCCTGCCGCCCGAAGTGCGCAGGACGACCGACGAACTTGACGCCGTCGGCAACACGATGAAAGCCGTGACCAAAGGCTACGCCATCGCCAGCGCCGGCCTCGCCGCCGTCGTGCTTTTCGGCAGCTACTTTGTGGATTTGAAAGATCACCTCCAGCACGCGCTCGACGCACTCGCCGCGCTGCCCGGAACGACCGCCGCCGCACTCGCCACGGCGAAAGCGAAGATGGCCGACACGCT
>JBBQJR010000151.1:0-7546 GCA_038326125.1 Chthoniobacterales bacterium | reverse complement strand
CGTCAACGAGGTCTATTACCCGCACGTCGATCGGCCGAATACGCGCGACCTGCAATTCCTCATCACCGACGGCGAATCCTTTGTGCATGAGGAAAAGCGCGATCTCATCCACGCGATCGAGTATCCGGAAAAGGACACGCTGGTTTATCGGCTCACCAATTCCGACCGCGCGGGACGCTACCGCATCGTGAAGGAAATCCTGTGCGATCCGCACCACTCGGTGCTGCTCATCCACACCCGCGTCGAGATTTCCGACAAATCGCTGCGCGGAAAATTGCGCGTCTTTGCGCTGCTCGCGCCGCATCTGAATCAAGGCGGCGCGCACAACTCCGCGGAGATTTCCGACACTGGCGGACGCGCGCTTTTCCGGATGTGGCGGACCGACGCCGCGAGCGATCCGGACTCCGCGGATTTGCACATGTCCTTCGGCGCGCAGCCGGATTTCTTGCGGCGCTCGTGCGGCTACGTCGGCGCGAGCGATGGCTGGCAGGACTTGCAAAACTTTGAAATGGACTGGGAATTTCCGAACGCCGAGGACGGGAATATCGCGGTGCTCGGCGAGTGCGATTTTTCGCACGGCGGCGAGTTCACGCTCGCGCTCGGCTTCAGCCGCTCGCCGCTCGGCGGCGCGACGAAAGTGCTCGGGGCCTTCGCGACACCTTTCGCCGAGCACCGCGCCGCATTCGTGAAAGACTGGCGGGGCGTCTGCACCGGCGAATTTTACGCCGGTTCGACCGGCGACGGCGGCGCGCTTTTCCGCCTCTCGCGCTGCCTGCTGCACGCGCACGAGGACAAGATTTTCTGCGGCGCGATCATCGCCTCGATGAGCCTCCCGTGGGGCGAGACGAAGGGCGACGGCGACATGGGCGGCTACCATCTCGTCTGGCCGCGCGACCTCATGCAGAGCTGCACCGGCCTCCTCGCCACGGGCCACACCGATGCGCCGGGCCGCGCGCTCATCTGGCTCGCGTGCCTGCAAGAAAGAGACGGCAGCCTGCCGCAAAATGCGTGGATCGACGGCGAGGCTTTTTGGACCGGTTTGCAGCTCGATCAAGTGGCCGCGCCGTGCGTGCTCGCGTGGCGCGTGCGCGAGGCAAAGGCGATGAAGGATTTCGATCCGTGGGTGCTCATCTCGCGCGCCGCCGGCTACCTCATCGCACACGGGCCGGTGACGATGCAGGAGCGTTGGGAGGAATGCAGCGGCTACTCGCCTGCGACGCTCGCGATCAGCATCGCGGCGCTGGTCATCGTCGCGGAATTTGCGCGCGACCGCAGCGATGCGGAGACGGCGGAATTTGCGCTCGCGTATGCCGACTGGCTCGAAGCGCACGTCGAGGACTGGTGCGTGACGAGCTGCGGCGAACTCGTGCCGGGAAAGCCGCGGCACTTCATCCGCATCACGCCCGCCGATGCGTGCGATCCGCACGCCCGCGCCGCGCCGGACACCGCGATTCTGAAAATCGTGAACAAGGGCGGCGAGTATCCCGCGCGCAATGTCGTGAGCCTGGAATTTCTCCAACTCGTGCGTTTCGGCATCCGCGACGCGCACGATCCGCTCATCGTTGATTCCGTCGCCGTCGCCGACGCGATTTTGAAACACGATCTCCCGCAAGGCCCGAGCTGGCGCCGCTACAATCACGACGGCTACGGCCAGCACGAGGACGGCAGCGCGTTCGACGGGAGCGGCACCGGCGGCTGCTGGCCGCTGCTCACCGGCGAGCGCGGGCACTACGAATTCAGCGCGGGCCGCGACGTGCGCCCGTTCATCCGCGCGCTGGAAAAATTCGCCAACGCCGGCGGCATGCTGCCCGAGCAAGTCTGGTGGGGCGAGGACATCGAGGGCCTGAAGCGCGGCGAGCCCACCGGCTCCGCCATGCCGCTCTGCTGGGCGCACGCCGAATACATGACGCTCGTGCGCAGCCTCGCCGATGGCGCACCCTTTGATCGCGTCGCGCCGGTGCATGCGCGCTACGTCCTCGCGCGTCCCGTTTCCCGGCACGAAATGTGGAGCTGCGCGCACCGCCTCGCCACGATCCCGGCGGGGAAAACTCTGCGCGTCATCACGACCGGTCCCGCGGTCATCCACTGGCATTCGCCGTCTGGCGAAAGGGCGGGCGAGCAGGACATCACCACCCGCGAGACCGACTTGGGTGCTTGGTTCGCGGACCTCCCCACCGCTGCGCTGCCCGCCGGATCGGCGATCACCTTCAATCTCCTCTGTGACGAAAAAGGCGACGGCGAGGAGCATCGCGTCGCTGTCGTTTGAGCTGCGGCATGGAGGACGAATCCGGGAATAAAGCCGCGCCGCCCAGTTCTGACTGCTGCGACATCCACGCGCGGCAAACCGCGGCGTTCGATTCGGATGGCGCATTGAAAATCAGACCCCACACCTCGCACCGTCCGCTTATGAAAAAATCCACATTCAAACTTCCGCTCGGTCTCGCCGTCGCGGGCCTGCTCGCGATGCCGGCGCTCTTCGCGGGCGACAAAGACGCCTCGCCGCTGACGCCGGAAATCAAAGCCAAACTTCGCGTGGAAGTGGTGACGATCGTGGCCGAGGGCTTCCTCAAACCCGAAGGCGTGGCGCGCGTAAAATCAGAAGGGCCGGCCTACATTGCGAAGTCGCGGAAGGAACCGGGCTGCATCCAATATCAACTGCAATTCGACGCCACCGACCCGGGCCATATTTTCTGGTACGAGCAGTATGCGAGTGCCGCGGCCTTCGAGACGCACGTCACGTCTTCCTATTCCAAGGCTTGGGTGGCGATGCTGGAGCCGCTTTCCACAAAGCCGATCGTGATTCATTTCCTGAACAAGATCGAACACGTCGCAGACTGAACCGAAGCACGACGGCAGGAACGCGGGTTCGTTTTGCAGAGAGTGGTTGCAGCGCTTCAGCTATCCACCAGCCACCGGCACACGAGCGCGGCGAGGAACATGGCGAGCGGCGGGGCGGTGAAGTAGATCCACATCGCTTTCCAACTGCGCGCGGGCAGGGCGGAGGCGACGCTGCGGGCGGGGCTGAGGCTCATGCCGGAGAAGGGCGCTTCGAAGGTGATGTAAGCCGTGAGCAGGACGCCGGCGACGATTCCGATCCACGGCTTGAGCAGCGGCAGGTGGATGGCGAGCAGCAGCGCGAAGAGGAGAAAAAACGAGATGAGAAACTCGGCGGCGAAGCCGGCGAGCGCGCCTTGCGGGCCGGGGGCGGTGACGACCCATTTTACTTTTTCGTGCGCGGCGGCGCGGCGCAGCGGCAGGCCGGCGAGGACGAGCAGGAGCCAGCCGCCGAGGAATTGCGCGAGGATGTAAAAGGCGGCGTCCCACGGCTCGATCTTCCCGAGCGCGAGGCGCGCGAGGGTGACGGCGGGGTTGAACTGCGCGCCGGATTGCCGGCCCCATTGGCAATAAATCAGCGCGACAACCGTGATGCCGATGCCGAATCCCATGAAAAAGCGGCGCAGGATTTTCGAGCCGATCGCGCGATGAATCGGCGACTGCGGATGCTCCAGCGCGATGGTCAGGTAGAGCGCGACGATCATGAAGATGCCGAGTTCCGCGCCCTCCATGAGATAGCGCGTCCAGTGGCGGCGGAAGGTGGCGCGCATGCCTTCAAGCAGCGGCGCGTCGGCGTCGTGGGCGGCAAAGGAAAGCGCGTGACCGTCGGGGTCGCGCGTCGTTTCGGCGGCGTGGTGCGCGCGGAGGTTGATCTGCCAATGCAGCAAATCGCCGGGCTGCGGGTCGCCAAGAAAGGTCTCAGCGGTGCCGGGCGCTTCGTAGTGGAGCAGCTCAATGCCCGGACCTTTCACGCCGCGGAAGCCGGTGATCTTCACCCGCGCGCCGGGCACGCGGCTGAGAAGTTCCTGCTCGCCGCCGTAGTTCAAACTTTCGCCGACGATGGTCAGGCCGAGCAGGTCGCGGTAGAAATGCCGGCTCGCCTTCATGTCGCGCACGACGATCGCGGTGTGATCGATGCCGAGGAAAAGCCGGCCGCTTTTGCGCAACCACTGCCACTTCGGTTCGCCCTTGTTTGAGGGGAATTGGATGAGTTCTAAAAAATGTCCGTCGGGATCGCGGAAGTAGAGCGCGCGAATATTGGCGGCGTCGAAGTTCCAGCGCGGCAGCGTCTGCGGTCCGGCGGAAACGAACTCGACGCCGTGGTCGGCGAGGCGGCGAGAAGCCGCATCCATGTCGGAGACGACGATGGCAAGATGTTGGAAAAGCCGGTCGTTGCTGGGCATGTCCGGCGGGATCGGACGTCCGATTATTTCCGACGCAAAAAGCAGCAGCGTCTCCTCGCCGAGCCGCATGTTTGCAGTGGTTCCCGCGGCGTCGCGCGTTTCTTCGACGAAGGCGAATTGCAGCACGTCCGCGTAAAACGAGCGCGCCTTTGCGAGCTGCGAGACGGTCTGCTGAAACGAGGCGACCTCCACATTTCCCGCCTGAAGAAAGCCCGTGAGTGCGAGGACGAAAAATACCGCCGCAGCGGCGCTTCGGAATAAAGCCGTCGTCCGCCCGCTCACAGCCGGCACATGAGCAATGACTTTTACGACGTGATCATCATCGGCACCGGTGCGGGCGGCGGCACGCTCGCGCTGCGGCTCGCGCCGAGCGGGAAGCGCATCCTCATCCTCGAGCGCGGCGAGTTTCTTCCTCGGGAAAAAGCGAACTGGGACTCGGTCGAGGTTTTTCAAAAGGAGCGGTATCATGCGGAGGAAATGTGGCGCGACAAAGACGGGGAGGAGTTTCGACCGGGCACCGGTTACAATGTCGGCGGCAACACGAAGGTGTATGGCGGCGCGATGTTCCGGCTGCGCGAGCGCGACTTCGAGCGCGTCGAGCACAAGGGCGGCATCTCGCCGGAATGGCCGCTGAAGTATCGCGATTTCGAGCGCTACTATTCGGAGGCCGAGGTGCTTTACGAAGTCCACGGCCAGCGCGGCAGCGACCCGACCGAGCCGCCCGCGAGCGCGGAATATCCGCATCCGCCGGTCTCGCACGAGCCGCGCATTCAGGAGCTTTTCGACGCGCTCACCGCAGCGGGCGGCGCGCCCTTTCCGATCCCGCTTTGCATCAAGCTGAACGAGGCCGACCGTCTGCATAGTGCGTGCATCCGCTGCAATACTTGCGACGGCTTTCCCTGCCTCGTGGATGCAAAAGCGGACGCCGACGTGAATGGCGTGCGGCCCGCGATGCAGCGGCCAAACGTCACGCTGCTGCTGCGCGCGAAAGTCACTCGGCTGCTCACGGAGCACAGTGCGCGGGAGATTTCCGGCGTCGAGGCGGAGGTGGACGGCGAGCGCCGCGTCTTCCGCGCGAGCATCGTGGTGGTCTCGGCGGGCGCGATCAATTCCGCGGCGCTCCTGCTGCGCAGCGCTTCCGACAGGCATCCGGGCGGGCTTGGGAATTCGTCCGATCAAGTCGGGCGCAACTTCATGCGGCACCTCAATGGCGCGATGCTCGGCGTCAGCACCACGCCGAATCCGACCGTCTTCCAAAAGACTTTCGCGATGAATGATTTTTACTGGGGCGACAAAGATTTCGCCTGGCCGATGGGTCACATCCAGCTCCTCGGAAAAGCCGATCGCGGGATGCTGGAGGCCGACGCGCCGTTCGCGCCGGGCGCCGCGCTGGAACAGATGGCGACGCATTCCATCGACTGGTGGCTCACCGCCGAAGACCTGCCAGTCGCGAGCAATCGCGTGCTCGTCAACCGCGGCGGACAAATCGAACTGCACGTCACCGATGCGTATCACGAACACTTCGATCGGCTGACCGAAAGCTGGACGAGCATTTTGAAATCGGTCGATGACGGGACGCACATCGTCCCGGCTTCGCTCTATTTGCACAAAACAGTGCCGCTCAAAGGCGTCGCGCACCAATGCGGCACATGTCGCTTTGGCACGGACCCGGCGACCAGTGTGCTCGACGTGAATTGCCGCGCGCACGACGTGGAAAATCTCTATGTCGTGGACGGCGCATTCTTCTGTTCCGCCGGCGCGGTGAACCCGTCGCTCACCATCATCGCGAATGCGCTGCGGGTCGGAGATCATTTGCTGGAACGGCTCGGCTAGCCTTTCCATTTCGACCCCCCGCTGTGGAAGAGCAGCCGCAGCGTCTTCGGCGCGCGGAGGAAGCCGGCGAAGATCGCGCGCAGGCCCACCGTCGGGCCGACGGTCTGGGAAAATTTTTCGTGGTCCGGCAGCGCGGCGGTTTCCGGGGACTTGCGCGCTTGCTCGACATTCAGGATCGAGCCGATGAGGCCGAGATGGGAGAAGGCTTGCGGGAAATTTCCGAGCAGGTGGCGCGACTTCGGGTCGATCTCCTCGGAGAGCAGGCCGAAGGGACTTTGCATCTCCAGCACTTGCGCGAGCAGCGCCTCGGCGGCGGCCTGCTCGCCTTCTTTCACGAGATGATTGATCCGCCAGAACATGCAGATCAAGAACGCGCCCTCACCTTTCTTTTTCTGCGCGGGATTGCGATGGAGGAACGGCCCGTCCGCGAGTTCGCGCTCGATCCGCAGCCGCGTGCCGCGGGCGAGCGCGGGGGCGGAAAAGCCGTTGAGAAACGTGACCAGACACGCGGAGTCGAGGTCCTCGGAATCGAGACGCGAGACCATGTGCTGCTCGTCGCCGTCGCCGTGCAACGCGCGCGCGAGGACTTCGGCGCGGATGTCGGCGCACGTTTCCTCGATCGGGAAATCCGCGAGATCGGTGAGCGTCGCGGCGCGCATGAGCGCGGCCCACGCGGCCACTTTTCCATACGTGTATTGCTGCGTTTCCACCTCCTCCCACAGCCCGCTGTCGGGCTCGCGCCAGCGTTTGATCAGGATTTCCGCGACCTGCTTGACGAGCTTCATTCTGTCGCCGTCGATCCGCCCGCCGGTGTGCTTGTAGAAATAAAGCGCTTCTAGGACGTGTGCGAAATTATCGAGCTGAAACTGGCTCGCCGCGCGGTTGCCGATGCGCACCGGGCGCGAGCCGCGCCAGCCGGAAAGGTGCTTCAGTTCTTGTTCTTCGACCCGCGAGTGCGCGCTCGCGCCGTAGAGGACGGGCACCACGTCGCCGCCGTTGTCGCCGCGCTTCATCGCCTCGCGCACGACGAAATCGAGGAACGCCGTCGCCTCGCCGGAGTAGCCGATGCGGTAAAGCGTGTTGATGAAAAGCGACGTGTCGCGCACCCACGCGAAGCGGTAATCCCAATTCGAGTCGCCGCCCACGATCTCGGGGAGCGAAGTCGTCGGCGCGGCCACGAATGCGCCGGTCGCCGCGTGGGTCAGCAGCTTGAGCGTGACCGCGCTGCGCCGCACCACAGCCTCGTGCTCGCCGCGGTAGAAATTGAAGTAGCTCCAGTGCTGCCAGAATTTCGCGGTGACTTTGTGCCAGCGGCGAACGTCGGCGATTTCGGCCACCGGCCGTTCGTCGCCAAAATCGAGCACGGCAAAATGGCTCTGCCCGGCATCGGTTTTCCACGCGCTGACGAGATCATGCTCGCGCAACGTCGCGCCGGTGTTTGTGGAGAACGCGGCGTGTCCGCAGGTGAAGCCGCT
>JBBQJR010000150.1:0-7563 GCA_038326125.1 Chthoniobacterales bacterium | reverse complement strand
GGATTTCCGCGGATGAAAACGTGCGGTTTCACGGGCTGCGGCCGGTCGCGCAGGACGTGCGCGCGCGGGGGCGAGCCGGGATCGAGTTCCAGCTTTACGAGTTTGTTTTTTTCCTTCGTCCGTCCCTCGACGATCTTTTTGGGCAGACCGTTTTTCTTCGCGATGGCGTCCACCATTTCCGCGGAAAACCAGATCGAAAGCCCCGAGCCGATGCGAATGGTCGCGCTGATCTTGTCCGCGATTTTCTGATCCTCGGCGCGCAATTCGGCGAGCACCCCGGCGCGCGCCTTTTCAAATTCCGGCGACGCTTTTCCTCCCGGAAGCAGCGGCAGCTTTTCCGGATCGGCGTCCTCCTCGCACGACGCCATCACGCCGTGGAGCGCGTAGTAATCCTTCGCGGTGATGGGATCGTATTTGTGATCGTGGCAGCGCGCGCAGCCGACGGTGAGCGACATCGTGCCGCGCATGACCACGTCAATGCGGTCGTCAATGATGTCGTTCGGGTTGTTCAGAAATCGGCGGCCGAGCGTGAGGAAGCCGAGCGCCGCGATGTCGCCGGGCTTCGCGCCGGAGCCGGGGAGATCGGCGGCGAGCTGCCGCGTGAGAAACTGATCGTACGGCATGTCGTCGTTGAGCGCCTGGATCACCCAGTCGCGGTACGTCCACGCAAACGGATACTCGCGGCTCGCACCGCCCGCGAGGTAGCCGCGGTGGTCCGCGTAGCGCGCGACATCGAGCCAGTGCCGGCCCCAGCGCTCGCCGTACTGCGGCGAGGCGAGCAGGCGATCCACGACTTTTGCAAAGGCGTCGCGCGTCGGCGCGGGATCATTTTGAAAAGCCGCAACCTCGGCGGAAGTCGGCGGCAGCCCTGTGAGGTCGAAAGTCGCGCGGCGGATCAGCGCGTAGCGTGACGCGATCGGCGACGGCGTGAGCCCGGCGGCTTCGAGCTTCGCGAGGACAAAGTGATCGATCTCATTTTGCGCCCAGTGCGCGGAATCTTTCACCGCGGGCACGGCCGGTTTGCGGATCGGCTGGAAGGCCCAGTGCGTGGCCGCAATCTGCGCCTTCGAGGGCGCGGCGTTTTTGTCGTGCTCGGGCCACGGCATCCCCATCTTCACCCACTCGGTGAGCGCGGCGATTTTTTCGTCGGAGAGTTTCGGCGCCTTCGCCGGCATCGTGTTTTCGATCTCGTGGCGGATGCTTTTGATGAAAGTCCCCTTCGCCGGATCGCCCGGCACCACGATGGGCCCGGAGTCCGTGCCCTTCAGCAGCGCCTCGCGCGAATCCACGCGCAGCTCGCCCTTCTGCTTGTCCGGCCCGTGGCATTTGTAGCACTGCTCCGCGAGCACGGGCCGCACGTGCTTTTCGAAAAACTCCACCTGCTCGTGCGTGGGCGCGGGCGCGATTGGCGGGGTCGGCGCAGCGTGCGCGGCGGAAGCGAAGAGGATCGTGAAAAAAAGGCGTCGCATGTAGCGCACGGTAATCGCAACGCCGCGCCTGTCTTTAGTGAAAATCGCGCGGGCACGGAAGACAGGCGTCTTCGCCTGTCACGGCAGACAGCGCCTCCGGCCTGTCAGAACAGCCGAGGACGGCCGTTTGCCCGGACAGCCGAGACGGCTGGCATCCAAGATCCGCGCAGCCTGCGGAAGAACCCTGGGTCAGACCGCTTCCTGCAACTCCAACCCGCCTGCCACGGGCTTCAGCGCATTGCGGATGATGGCGGTGAGCTTGCCGGAAAAGTACGGCTTCGGCAGATAGTTCACCCCGTCCTCGAGACGCACGTCGCTCGTGAAAAGCTCGCTGCTGTAGCCGCTCGTGTAGATCACCTTGAGGTTCGGTTTGCGCGCGATGCAGTGCTGCGCGACATTGAGCCCGTTTGCCTCGCCGGGCATCACAATGTCGGTGAGCACGAGGTCCACATTTTCGCCGCAGTCGCGCCAGCGCTCGATGGCGGCGTCGCCGGTCTCCGCCTCGATCACATTGTAGTGGTAGCTCTGCAGCACCTCGACGACGAGCGCGCGCACGGCGGCATCATCTTCCACCACGAGGATCGTGTGGTTACCGGAATCCGCGACGGGCTCGGGATGCGCGTCCCGGCATTGTTCGGGCGCGCGCTCCGTCGAGGGAAGCCAGACGTGGAAGGTGCTGCCCTTGCCGAGCGCAGTCTCCACTTCCACCCAGCCCTCATGCTGCTTCACGATGCCGTACACCGTCGCGAGGCCCATGCCGGTGCCCTTGCTCGTGTCCTTCGTCGTGAAAAACGGTTCGAAAATGCGGAGGCGCGTGACCTCATTCATGCCGGTGCCCGTGTCGCTCACGCTCAGGCGGATGAACTCGCCCGCGCGCGCGTCGGGATGCCGCGCGGCAGCCTCGCTGCCGAGCGCGTGATCCGAAGTCGTGATCGCGATGGTGCCGCCGTCGGGCATCGCGTCGCGGCCGTTCAGCGTGAGATTCATGAGCACCTGCTCGATGCTCGTCACGTCGGCAAAAATCGCGCGCAGCCCCTCGTGGAGCGTCGTCTGCAGCACGACTTTTTCGCCGAGCACGCTACGGAGCATGTTGCCGAGATTTTGGATCGCGGAGTTCAGATTCAGCACCTGCGGGCGCACCATGTTGCGCCGGCTGAAAGTGAGCAGCTTGCGCGTGAGGTCCGCCGCGCGCTCAGCGGCACTGCCGATCTGCACGAGGGAATTCGACACCGCGGGCGATGCGCCGTCGGAATTCCGGTGCAGGCTGGCGTGGCCCTGGATGATCGTGAGCAGGTTGTTGAAATCATGCGCGATGCCCGCCGCGAGCTGGCCGATGGCCTCCATTTTCTGCGCCTGGCGGAGCTGCGTCTCGAGCTCCAGCCGTGCCGAGACATCCTGCGCCATGAGCAAAATGTGCGGTTCGCCCGCGATGACGAGCGGCTCGAGCGACACGAGTGCGCTGCGCAGTTCGCCGGCGCGCGTGCCGATTTGCGCTTCCATGTTGCGGACGACTTTTCCATCGCGCACGGCTTGGAAAAAGCGCGCTTCGTAGTCGAGACACAGGCCGATTTCCAGCGGCGTGCGACCGCAGATTTCCTCGCGCGTGAAGCCCGTCATCGCGAGGAACGCGTCGTTCACATCGACAAAGCGCTGCGCTTTCAGCGTCTGAATCGCCTGCGGGATGGGGCTGTTGCAGAAAGCCTTCGCGAAGCGCTCCTCAGCCAGCGCGTGCTCGGCGCTCGCGGCCTCGAGCGCGGCGGTGCGTGCGCCGACCATCGCCTCCAGTTCATCCACGCGCCAGTTGGCCTGCCGCGTCACCAGCCATTTTTTCGTGAGCGCGTGTGCGACCTGCAGCACCTCCGCGTTGTCGAACGGCTTTTTCAAAAGCACGAGATTGTCGCTGATGCCGAGCTTCTCCGTCATCGCCTCCCACGAGTAATCCGAGAACGCCGTGCACACCACAATCTGCAGCGAAGGATCCTCCTCCCACAGCCGCGCGATTGTCTCGATGCCGTCCCAGCCGGGCGGCATCCGCACATCCATGAAGGCCAGCGCGTACGGCTCGCCCGCGGCGATGGCGGCGCGTACTTTTTGCAGCGCCTCCTGGCCTTGAAAGGCCGACTCAATCGTGAAGCGCGCGATCTCGTGTTTCGCCCGCGGCTGCTCGTCGAAAAGCAGCGCCGCCGCGTCGTCGAGCGCGTGGTTTTGCACCTGCGAATCGAGCAGCACCTTTTTGTAGTCCCCGTGAATCGCCGGGTTGTCATCCACGAGCAGGATGCGCCGGTTGGCCTCGAAAATCATGCGGCCACCTCCGGCGTTGCCGCGGGCGCAAAATGGCGGGATGCGCCTTGTCGGACGCTGCCGAAAACGGCGCGCCGGTTTTCGCGGCGGGCACGGTTTTCAAAAGATGAATTCAGCAAAACGGAGCTCATTTGAATGGTTCTGAGATTGGAAATAGCAATTTCGGTTCCAGCGCCCGTGGCCGATTTTGCCGCGCTGAAAAATGAGCGTCCTCCACTCCCGCGCGCATTTTCCGATCTCATCACCGCGGTCACTGCGGCGTGCGGCAATTCACGAAGTGTGCTGCAGCTCTATCTCGCCGGTCTTCGGATCCACATTGAGGCTGGCGCACAGTTCTCCAGAGTCCAGATGGCGCAGGGAAAAATGGACGATGCCACCTGCGGACACCGCGCTCTGCAAGGTGAAGCGATGCCGCGCGAGCTTGCGCGACTCGAACTGCACCACGGCGGCGCGGTATTGCTCGGCAGACAAGTCGCCGCCCGCCCACCACCCGGCCACGTCCCGCAATTCCTCGGCCATCTCATGGCACGTGGAGCGGAGCGCATTCATCGCCGAGGAATCGGGCGTCACCTCGCCGATGCGCGGGGGGCAAAACGCCTTTTCTGCGATCAACGGGTTGCCGCGATCAGCCGGGTGCTCGCCGCGCTGCGGCCGACTTTCACTCCGGGAGATCCTGCCCTTTCGTCTCGGGAAGAAAGACGAGCGTCGCGAGGCCGAGCAGAAAAAGACCGCCGAGGCCGGTGATCGCGGTGCGCAGGCTGAAGGTCGCTTTCATCCACGGCGACAGCCAAAACAGCACCGGGCTCGCGAGGATGCGGCCGGTGTTAAAACAAAAGCCGGAGCCCGTCGCGCGCAGGTGCGTGGGGAAAAGCGTCGGGAAATAAACCGCGTAACCCGCGTGGATGCCCTGCGCGAAAAACGCAAACACCGGCAGGAGCGCGAGCAGCGTCACGTAGCCGATGTCGGTCCCGCCGGCGGCTTGCGCGCCGGGGGTGGAAAGAAGCCACGGCACCCAGCAGACGATGGGCGTCATCACGAGCGCGGCGAGATGCATGAATGCGAAAGCGCGCTTCGATCCCCAGCGCGCGCTGAGCGGGCCAAAGGCGAGCATCCCCGCGCCCGCGCCCGCGGCTTGGATGTAGCCAAAGGCGGTGATCGCCTTGCGTGACCAGTCGGGATCACCGAGCCGTTTCAGCAGTTCCTCCGCCAGATTTTGCCCCGCGACGACGACGCCCCAAAATGTCGCCAGTCCCGCCATCGCGAGCAGCGCGCCGAAGACCGCGCGCGAGCGCCATTTCGGATTGCCGAGCAGTTCGCGAAAGCTGCCGAGGCGCGCCGGCTTGGTCCGCTTCGCTTCGCGCCAGCTCTCCGGCTCGCGGATGCTCATCCGCACCCACAGCACGAGCAGCGCCGGCACCACGCCGAGCAGATACGCCGTGCGCCAGTGCGTGCCGGTGCCGAGCCCCGCGCTCGCCGCCAGCCACAGCCCGCAGACGCTCGTCGCGTGAAAAATCCCCCCGGCGCGCTCGCGTGCAGACTTCGGGAAAACCTCCGCCACGAGCGCCGCGCCCACGGCCCATTCGCCGCCCACGCCCATCGCGACGAGAAACCGCAGCGCGCCCACGTGCCAGATTTCCGAGGCGAAAGCGGTGAGGCCCGAGAAGATCGAGTAGAACAAAATCGTGAGCGCCATCACGGGATTGCGCCCGATGCGATCCGCGAGCGAACTGAACACCCAGCCGCCGAGCGTCCCGCCGAGGAGGAAAATCGCGAGGAACTTGTCGCCCCAGATTTTCACCAGCGGATGATCCGCCGGGACGTGCAGCAAGTCCGGCAGCATGTGGCCGCGCGTGATGTTGAAAAGTTGCCCCTCGAACGCATCGAACACCCAGCCGAGCGACGCGACGAGCAGCACGATCCATTGGTAGCGCGTGACGCTCGAATACCACTTCGGCTGCGGCGTGCTCATGGGTGAATTTTCGCGGCCGGCCCGCGATCAAAACGCGACGGTTTGCCCCGGCACGGCGACGGGATAGTTCCCCGCCGCATCCGGTTTCACCGGCGGCTCCATATCCCAGCTCACTTTCTCCGGCATGAGCTGGAGCTTGGAATTAATCGCTTCATCCCACTCGACGAGCTTGCCCGAGTAAGTCGCCATGCGGCCCATGATCGCGGTCATTGTGCTCATCGCGGCGACTTCGAGTTCGTTGTACGGCGTGTCATTTCGGATCGCCTCGATCAGCGGGTAATGCTCGAGCTGGTGCCCGTCTTCGCCCGTCTTCAGCCGTAGTTCCCACGCGCTCGGCCCGGTGATGCGGAACAGCTTCGATCCGACATTGAGATCCGCGCGCCCTTTTGTGCCAACGACGTGTTCGCTGGTCTGCTGGTAAGTGCCCGGCTGGCCCTGTCGGCATTGGCTGAAAAGCTTCGTGCCGTCCGCATACTCGAACTCGACGAAGTGGTGATCAAAAATTTGCCCGTGCAGTTTCGGATCATTGCGCACCTGCCGCCCGCCCATGCCCTGCGCACGTACCGGATGGCCGCCCTTGATCCAGTTCATGATGTCAATGTTGTGGATGTGCTGGTCCACGATGAAGTCCCCCGAAATCCATGTGAAGTAATACCAGTTCCGCAGTTGGTAATGCAGCTCGTCCTCGCCCGGCATCCGCGCCTGGCCCGCGCGAGCATTGCCCAGCCAGTAGCACGTCATCGAAGTGATGTCGCCGATGACACCTTCGTGGATGCGCTTCACCGTCTCGATGTAGGAAGGCTGGTGACGCCGCTGCAGCCCGACGCCGATTTTCAAATTTTTCCTCTTCGCCTCCGCCGCCGCAGCGAGCACAGCACGGACACCCGGCGCATCCACTGCGAGCGGTTTCTCCACGAAGACATGCTTCCCCTGCCGCACCGCCTCCGCGAGATGGTATGGATGAAAGCCCTGCGGCGTGGCGACGATGACGAGGTCGGCCAGCGCGATCGCCTCCTTGTAGGCGTCGAAGCCGACGAACTGATTCGCGGTCGAGACCTCCACTTGCTCGGGATGTTTCCTCTTCAGCAGGCCGAGCGTCTTGTCGATCTGGTCCTGCGAAATGTCCGCCATCGCGATCAGGCGCAGCCCTTTGTCCGTCGTGAGATTTTGGCTCGCCGCGCCCGTGCCGCGCCCCCCGCAGCCGACCAGCGCGACTTTGATTTCGTCTTTCGTCGGCGCAGCGAAGGAACGCGTCGCCGCGGCGATCGCAGCGGCGGAGGTGGTGGTGATGAATTGGCGGCGTGTCGTCATGGGAGCGTTGGTGGGGTGTTAAAAATTTAGCATCTCCGCGACGGGCAGCGGGCGCTTCTGCCGGATCGATTCCTCGGCGACGAGGCACATGCCCGCGGACCACAGCCCGTCGAGACCGCTCGCGGCGGGCGGGGTGCCGTGGCGCACCATCTCGACGCAGCGCGCAATTTCCGAGCGCAGTTCGAAGACTTCACCGCTCTGCTTCGCGAGCTTCACTTCTTCGAGCTTCTCGCCGTCGAAGACTTTCAGAAATGCCGTCGGCTCCAGCGTGCGATCCAGCGCGCCGCTCCAGCCCGCCCACAGCGCGCCCTTCGTGCCGCTCACTTTCACCGTCTGGTGATGCTCGAACGCCGCGAGCGTCTGCGACACGACCGCGTAGCTGCCGTTCGCACAGCGGAACATCGCGCTGAAATTGTCGAACAGCGCGGGACGCTGCGGATCGCGCGAGTTCCCGTAGGCCTGAAGCTCCACCGGATCGCCGCTGCCCGCGAGATACCAGCGCGCGAGATCGAA
>JBBQJR010000149.1:0-7643 GCA_038326125.1 Chthoniobacterales bacterium | reverse complement strand
GCGAGGAGCCGCCGAAGCCGTAAGCGATGCGCTCTTTCCGCCCAATCGTCCTGTTAGCACTCGCACTGCTCTGCGCGGCGGTGCCATTGCGCGCACAGTCGAATGTGGGCGAGTCGGCGGTGTTCGCCTTCGACACGCGGGACGACACGACCGGCCTCGCCGCCGAGAGCGCGGTGTTTGCCTTCAATACGCGGGTGGTGGATGGGCTGCAAGGGGCGGCGGAATCGGGCACTTTTGCATTCGATTCCAGAGGGGCCACATTGCCACCGCTGCAAATCACGGGAGTCCTGCGTGATTCCGCAGGTGTGCCAGTGGTGGGCGCGACGATCCAACTCAAACGGGCGGGAGTGATTTTCTGGCAGGGGGTGACCGGTGCGGGTGGCACATACACGACGCCAAATCTCTCTGGTGTGAACTACACCGCGATCGTGACGAAGCCGGGCTACGTGACGAATATATTGAACCAGACAGGTACGGCGGGCGGAATCCAAACGCTGAATATCACCCTCCAATCGCTCCCCGCCGCGCCGAACGTGACGACCGTGAACCGGACACTGACGGGCAACGAGGTGCGACCGGTGCCCACTTCAAGTGATCCAGATGCTCCGGTATTGCTGCGTTACAATGGCTCACAGTTTGTCACCGACATGACCGGACTGCAAAACTCAACGAACATGACCGTGGTGATCAGCCATGGTTGGGTGCCAAGCGATTTTGGCGACATTGCGACCGCGCTTGACTGGGTAAAAAATCTCGCGATTCAAATCAATAACCACCATGATGGGCTGTCGCAACCTCCAAACATTCTTTTGTGGGACTGGCGGCAGAAAGCACATACCCGTCTTCCCCAGACGGACACGACAAACGAGATTGGCGTCCAACTTGGCAAGGCGTTGCAATCCGCCCTCGGGTCAACCTATAATCAGCATGTTCATTTCATCGGTCACAGTCTTGGAACCATCGTAAATCGCTATGCTTGCGAATATGCCCATCGAAGTCTTACGGGGAACGACGCCCGCGACAACCCTGCAACCGGCTGGAATTCAGCCCTGACGAAGCCTCACATAACCCTTTTGGATGAGGCAGAGTTGGCAGTTGCCGCGAATACGCGAGTGATTACCTCCAGCGTACTGGGTGCAGCGTGTGCAAATCTTGCGACAGGCATTCTCTTCGGCGCAGCCGAAGCGAAAAAGGATTGGAAATACCCGATCCCAAATGATGCATGGTGGGTGGACAATTACATTTCTTGTGTGGGGCTTCAACATGGCGACGCCGTCAATGTCTGCCTGCCTGGAAAGGTGCTCGCTTCGAGCAATCCCGTTTCTGCGTTTATAGACGGACATAGTTATGCGCATGAATGGTATCGAGACTCTGTGAACCCGGCCTTTTTTGGCGCATCTCCTCCGCCAGTTGGTTATTCCTTATCCTTAGAGGGAGCAGGCAACTTTCCTCCCGGCGGAAATGGGCTGACCAATGGGAGCTTTTGGATCGAGAATTTGGAAACCTCGGATCCTCTCGATTTGACGTTCGACCCAAACCCGATCTGGAATCAGGCGAGCATTACACTGGCGGCAGCATTTGGCGTCATTACAACTGCGCCCATTACGCAACCTTTGGATGCACTCGGACAAAGCGTGATGAATGGTTATATGTCCACAATTCTTTGGGTTGGGGACATCGGCGGGACGACCATCGTGAAAGCCGGGCAGGTATTTACTGCCACTGGGCAAAAAATCGGGCTTTGGTGGGATGCGGCAGTGGACAAGGCGTCGAACTTCGTTGACTCGATCAATCCCGATTCCACAAACAATGCACCACTCACCAAAGGAGGTTACAGAATCCTTTTGCAGACGCAGCCGCCTGCAATTGCCGCGAGCGCGGCTGCTCTAGGAAAATCCGATGGGACTGTTGCGGTACCAGCGGCGGCCCCCGCAGCGCAGCCACCTTACGCATGGGTGACTGTCCCGGTGCCTGCCAATGCCGGGCTCATGGCATTTGATTTTACAGTGACGGGTGATCCCGTGGACGACCGCATCGCATGTGCTGTGAATGGGCAGAATATCTTCACGCTTCCGGCAAAATTTGCGCCGGAGGGCGAGCCAATGAGCACGGACATGATGGATATATCGGCTTACGCGGGGCAGACGATTGAGGTTTTCTTCGGCCTCGCTGGTGGCACATCCACGAATTGTGAGGTTGCGATTGACGGTTTGCGATTTATCACGGTTCCCACGCCGAACGTCGGAGTAGCGGTCAATGGTGCAAATGTGGCGGTGAAATGGTCTGCTGCGGCGAGCGGCTGGGTGCTGGAGTCCTCCGAGACGCTTCTACCCGGAAGCTGGCAGGCCGTCCCGCTCGGCAGCGGACCCGCGGCACAAAGCGGAGTGCTTTCCATTCAGGAAGCGGTCACAGGACCGAAGAAGTTTTACCGGCTGCGGCGGACGCCGTAAGAAAAAGGAAACGAAGGCGACACTTCGTATGCGGACGGGGATTCGTTCCGGATTCGCTGGGCGATTGGCATCCGCCATCGCGGGGACTTCGGCGAACACGAATGGGGTGAGCACGCTGGATACGCCTTTCACCAATGACCCGCTGACCCTCGCGGACGGTGAGCTGCTGCGGAACAAGATCAACGAGATGATCCTCGCGATGCGGAGGTAGGGATCGAGGATCGGTTATTGACGATCGGCTGGGCGACCATCGGCCTGCTGCAAGCGGTGCCGATCAAACGGGAAGCAAAGGAGTCCGCGCCGTTTTTTTCGCGCGGGCGTGTTGAAGGACCTGCTCAGAGCAGCGCGGTTTCCTCGGGCCAGCCGCAGAGGATGTTCAGGCATTGCACGGCCTGCCCGGCGGCGCCTTTCACGAGATTATCCTCGGCGCTGAGGATGACGATTCGGCCCGTGCGTGCGTCGTGGCGGAAGGCGAGGTCCACGAAATTCGTGCCGGTGACGTGCTTCGTATCGGGCAGCTCGTTTTCGCCGATCAGCCGCACGAAACGCTCGCTGCCGTATGCTTCCTGCCACGCATTTGTGAAGTGCCACGGCTGGATGCCCTCCTCGGGCGCGGCGTAGATCGTGGTGTGAATGCCGCGGTTCACGGGGATGAGGTGCGGCGTGAAATCCACGTGCAGAGGCGTGCCGGCGGCGATGCTGAGTTCCTGTTCGATCTCCGCGAGGTGCCGGTGCTTCGGCACGCCGTATGCGCGCACGCTTTCGTTGCACTCGGCGAAAAGCAGATCGGTCTTCGCATTGCGCCCCGCGCCGCTCACGCCGCTCATGCTGAAAATGCAAATGCTGCCCGGATGGATGAGCCGCCGGCGGAGCAGCGGCACGAGCGGGACGAGCACGCTCGTTGGATAGCAGCCGGGACAGGCGACGAGTTGCGCGCCCTTAATTTGGTCGCGGTAAAGTTCCGGCAATCCATACACGGAGGCGGCGGCGAGTTCCGGCGCGTGATGCTTTGCGCCGTAGAATTCCTCGTACACGGTGAGATCCTTGATGCGGAAATCCGCGCTGAGATCGAGCACACGAAGTCCGGCCTGAACGAGCGGCACGGCATACTCCGCGGCGACGCCGTGCGGCAGCGCGAGAAAGGCGATGCGCGCCCCCGTCGCGAGAATCGCCTCCGTCGTGGAATCAATGAATTTCAGCGCCGCATACCGTGTGCCGGCGAAGCGCGGATACGCCGCGGCGAGCGGCTGCCCGGCGAGCTGACGTGACGTGATCGCCGCAATCTCCGCGTGCGGATGCCGCGAGAGAATGCTCACGAGCTCCTCGCCCGAATATCCGCTGGCTCCGACGACGACGATTTTTTCGAGACTCATGAGGCTGAAGAAAGTGAGTGGTGAATGTTGGCTAGTCGCGTGGCACTGCGAGCATCAGTCACGATTCACAAGTCAACAGTCACCGCTTCGGCGGCTTCGGGAAAGTGCCGCCTACGCAGGCGCGCCGCTCAGTCCGCCCGGGAAATCCAGACCGGGGTCTGGGTCGCCGCCGGGCGGTTTTTCCATCGGGATCGGCGGCATGGGCGTGAGCGGTTTCGAGGCGCTGCCAGCGGGCGGCGGCGGCGGATTTTTCATCGTGCCGGTCTGCAAAATATCCTTCACCTGCTCGCCATCGAGGGTCTCAAATTCGAGCAGCGCCTTCGCGATGATTTCCACTTTGTCCCGGTGCGTGGAGATGAGTTTCATCGCGCGGTTGAACGCGTCGTCGCACAGCTTCTTTACTTCGCGGTCAATTTCCTGCGCGGTGGCCTCGCTGTATTGCCGGTCGCGGCTGAGATCGCGGCCGAGGAAAACGTGCTCCTCGTGATCGCCGTATTCGACCATGCCGAGCGTCTCGCTCATGCCCCATTCGCAAACCATTTTTCGCGCGAGCCGCGTCATCTGCTTGATATCCATCGAGGCGCCGGTCGAAAGGTCGTGCGTAAATAGTTCCTCCGCGATGCGGCCTGCGGCGGTCATCGCGAGCGTGTCGAGCGCCTCCTTGCGGCTGAGGGAATATTGGTCGCCTTCAGGCAGAGACATCGTCGCACCGAGCGAACGCCCGCGCGGGATGATCGTCACCTTGTGCAGCGGGTCGGTGTGATCGAGCAGCACGCTGAGAATCGCGTGTCCGGCCTCATGCCATGCGGTGGAGGTCTTTTCCGTGTCGCTCATCGCGAGGCTACGGCGCTCTCGGCCCCAGCGGACTTTGTCGCGCGCCTCCTCAAGCTGCGGATTGGAAATGGCCTTCAACCCCAGACGCGCTGCGATCAGCGCGGCTTCGTTGATCAGATTCGCGAGTTCCGCGCCGCTGAATCCCGGTGTGCCGCGCGCGATCACGTCAAGGTTCACATCCTCGGCGAGCTTCACTTTTTTCGCGTGGACTTTCAGAATTTCCTCGCGGCCTCTCACGTCGGGCAGCGAGACGGTGATCTGGCGATCGAAACGGCCCGGGCGCAGCAGCGCGGGGTCGAGCACATCGGGGCGATTTGTCGCGGCGATGATGATGACACCTTCCTGCGTGTCGAAGCCGTCCATCTCCACGAGCAGCGCATTGAGCGTCTGCTCGCGCTCGTCGTGCCCGCCGCCGAGACCGTGCCCGCGATGGCGGCCCACAGCGTCAATCTCATCAATGAAAATAAGGCACGGCGCGGCCTTCTTACCCTGCTCGAACATGTCGCGCACGCGGCTCGCGCCGACGCCGACGAACATCTCGACGAAGTCCGATCCGCTGATCGAAAAGAACGGCACATCCGCTTCGCCGGCGATGGCGCGGGCGAGCAGCGTCTTGCCGGTTCCCGGAGGCCCGACCATGAGCACGCCTTTTGGAATGCGACCGCCGAGCTTTTGAAAACGCTTCGGGTCTTTCAAAAATTCGACGATTTCCGTGACTTCCTCCTTCGCCTCCTCGACGCCGGCGACGTCCTTGAACGTCACCTTGTTTTTGTCGCGCGCCATCATGCGCGCCTTGCTTTTGCCAAAGCTCATCGCGCCCTTGCCCGCCATGCGGAGCTGCTGGCGGAAGAAAAAGTAGAGCAGCAGCAGGATGAACGCGACCGGCAGGAAGTTCATCAGCAGCGAGACGAGCTGGTTGCTGTTGTCCGATTCCACGTCCGGCACGATGCCGTGCTGCTCGAGCTCTGCCACGATGTACTGATTGTACTACGGATGGATCTGCGTGCGGAACGGGTCGCCTTTTGCCGCATCCTTTGAGGCGAGGACATAGCCTCGGATCGTGTCCGTCGTCGTGCCGGCGGAGGAAACGATCGCCAGTTTTTCCTTTACGATGCGCCCCTCGGTGAGCGCCCGCCGGAATTCCGGGTAGGTCAGCGTCCGGCTGTTCGCATTCGGGCTGCGCAGGTAGAAGCCGCCGCCGATGAGCAGGATGGCCGCCGCAAAAAGCACAAGCCCGCGCCAGTTAAAATTCGGCTCGGGGTTGCTGCCGTTGGGTTCTTGATCGCGATTCGGACGAGGAGTTTGCTGTGCCATGTAAGATTTCCGTGGGCGGGGAATGTAGGTGCGAAGCGGATGCGGTCAACCGCGATGTCTCCAGCCAGCGAGTCCGTGCACGTCGGCGGAAGAAATTTCTCAAACCGCCGATGAAGTTGGCAGACCGCGGATGCTCCCGAAAATCCGCATTTTCCAGCATTTCTCTACGGTTTGAAAATGGGGCTCCGCGCGATGCCGCCCGCCACTCAGTAAATTTTCACGTACGCCTTTTTCCGCAGCCGCTGCAGCCATTCCTGCTGGTCTTTCTGGCGCTCGACTTGCAGCAGCCGGTTCTCGATCTCGGTCCGCAGATCCTTCAGCGGCTTCGCGACGCCGCCATTCTTTTTTTCCGCGAGCATGAGGTAGTAGGTCTGGTTCAGCTCGATGATGTCGCTCACTTTTCCCGTCGGCAGGCGGAAGACGACCTGTTCCATCTCGGGGTTCAGATCGCCGTGTTTGACCCACCCCCAGTCACCGCCGTTATCCTGCGTCGAGTCTTCCGAATAGACCTTCGCGAGCCCGCCGAAATCCGCGCCGCGGACGATTTTTTCTCGGATCTCCTGCATCATCTTGCGCGCTTTCGCGGGGTCTTTTCCGGCCACGATTTTGATCATGCGCAGCTTCACCTGATCGTTCGTCGTCCACTCCTGCACATGCTGGCGGTAGTAGCTTTCCACCGCTCCCGCGGCGAGCAGCGGCTCGTTCTTCACCTCGCGCGAACGCATCGCCTGCACGATGATTTTGTCCTCTTCCATCTTGCGGATGCGGTCCATCGTGAAGCCCTGCGCCGCGATCGTCCGCAGGAACGCCGATTTGTCCCCGCCGAATTCCTCGCGGATGATCGCGTTCACCCGGTCGTCAATCGCGTGCGGCGGGATCTGCCCCTTCATTTTTTTGAACTCCTGCAGGATGAGCTGCCGATCGATGAGATCATTCAGCGCGCGCAGCCGCACTTCCTTGATTTTTTCGGTGAGCGCGTTGCCGGAAAAATTCGCGCGCAGCGAAGTCTCCAGCGCGCCGGTGAGTTCGCGGACTTGGGAGAAGGTGACGATGTCCTCGTTCACCACGGCGGCCATGCCGTCGAGCACCTGAGTCTCCGCGGCGGAGAGGGCGGCCGGCGTGCAAAAGGCAATGAAGGCGGCGAGGAGAAGCAGGCGGAATTGGCTCACGATTTTTTGGGATGCGAATTTCCGCGAGGCTAGGAACCGAACCCGGCAAGTCAAGCGGCGGGAGCGGCGAGTTCCGCGTCGCCGGGAAAAAACCGGGCGGCATGGAAGTCGTCCTTCCATGCAAATGTTTCATTGCAGCGCCGCTCCCGCGAATTACGCTGGCGGGCTTTCATGCTCAACGAGGACAGCATCCAATACGCCATCGAAAACACCCGCGTCACCGTCGCGCCGCAGAGCCGCATCGAGACGTTTGGCACGACAGTGTTCCGCTTTTTCCTCGTGACGGAACCCATGGACAGCGTCGGCCAGGTCCGCGTGCGCGACGGGCGGCTGCACGCCGAGCGCCCGGCGATCATCGCGCCCTCGCATTTTCACCAGATGCTCGACGACGGCTTCGGCGAGAAGGCGTCCAAGTTTGTCGAATGGCTCCGCGAAAATGCGGCGCAGATGGCGGTGCTGCGGTACGGCTTTCAGTTTCGCAAGACGGACGTGCAGGAATCCGT
>JBBQJR010000148.1:0-7651 GCA_038326125.1 Chthoniobacterales bacterium | reverse complement strand
CGACGACGGGCGGCTGTACTGCGTGGAGCGCGCCGACGGCAAGGAGCGCTGGACGTATGAAATCGGCGCGCCCATCACCGGCAGTCCCGCCGTGGCAGGCGGCGCGATCGTGATCGGGGCGGAGGATGGGAGCGTGTATTGCCTCGGCGGAAAGTAGGCGACGAAATGCGGGCGACGGGAGGGGGAGCGCAGGCGGCTCGCCTGCGGTTTCCGGCGACCCGCCGGAAACTTCGGACGTCGGGACGCGTGCTTCTTCGAATACGCTTCGCAGCGCAGCGTCGTTGGTTTGCTGCGTCTGTTTCGAATCTCGCCCGCACGGTATTGCGGTGTTTGCGGCGAGTCGTCGCAAACCACAGGCGAGTCGCCTATGCTCCCCGTGCTCCCCGTGCTCCGCACCGTCCCGCCACCTTCGCCCATCCTCCCGTGCGACGTTGAAAAACCCCGCCTACCTTGCAGCCTCGCCTTGCGCGGGGACGATTCCACCGCTACATCCGCCGCCCCGTGCAGCCCACCATCCTCATCGTTGACGACGAAAAACACACCCGCGAAGGGTTGCGCGCGTCGTTGGAGGATTCGTTCGATGTCTATATTTCCGCGGACATCCCCGGTGCGCTCGCGGTGCTGGAAAGCGAGCAGGTGGACCTCGTGCTCACCGACCTCCGGCTCGGCGGCGAGGACGGCATGGCGCTCATCGAAAAGGCGCTCGCCCGCGCGCACCCGCCGATCGTGATCATGATGACGGCGTACGGCGGCGTGGACACGGCGGTCGAGGCGATGAAGCGCGGCGCGTATGATTTTGTCACGAAGCCGCTGAACATTGACCGGCTCGAAATTCTCATCCGCCGCGCGCTGCGTTCGCGGCATGTGGAGAAGGAAGTCGTCGAGCTGAAGCAAAAGGTGGAGGCGAAATACGGCCTGGAAAAATTGATCGGCCATTCGCCGGTGATGGAGGAAATTTTCGACACGGTGAAGCAGGTCGCGCCGAGCCGGGCGACGGTGCTCATCACCGGCGAGAGCGGCACGGGGAAGGAACTCATCGCGCAATCCATCCACGCGCTGAGCGGGCGGGCGAAGGAAAAATTTGTCGCCGTCCACATGGCCGCGTTTTCCTCGCAGCTTCTCGAGAGCGAGCTGTTCGGCCACGAGAAGGGCGCGTTCACCGGCGCGAGCGAGCGGCGCATCGGGCGCTTCGAGCAGGCGAATGGCGGCACGCTCTTCCTCGATGAAATCGGCGAGATTGACAAGAACACGCAGGTGAAACTGCTGCGCGTGCTGGGCGAAGAGCGCAGCTTCGAGCGCGTCGGCGGCAATGCGCCGATCAAGGTGGACGTGCGGCTCGTCGCCGCGACGAATCGCGAATTGGAAAAAATGGTCGGCGCGGGCGAGTTCCGCGACGACCTGTACTTTCGCATCAGCGTCATCCGAATCCACATGACGCCGCTGCGCGAGCGCCCGTAGGACATCCCGCTCATCGCGCATCATTTTTTGCGCATCGCCGCCGAGGAAAATGCGAAGCCTGTGCGCGAGATGACCGCCGATGCGATGCAACTCTTGGAGCGTTATCCGTGGCCGGGAAACATTCGTGAATTGCGCGCCGCGATCGAGCGCGCCGTCGTGATGGCCGGCGGCGCAAAAATCACGATTCGCGATCTGCCGCAGTCCGTGCGCGACGGGGCGTCGGCGATTCCCACAAATGGCGCGGGGCTGAAGCTGCCCGCACTTTCCAAACCTGGCCACCACCTGAACCTCGAGGAAACCGAGCACCGCATGATCCTCCGCGCGCTCGACGAAACCGGCGGCAACGTGACGAAGGCCGCGACGGCGCTCGGCCTGAGCCGCCGCACGCTGCACCGGCGGCTGCGAGAATTCCGCGACGAGGAATCGGCACAGCAGGCAACCCCGGCGGCCGGCGATCCGGCGGAAAGTTCATCGAATGGAGCATAAAGCGCAGGAAATCGTCCACTCACTCGAGCACGGCAAGGGCCGGCGGTGGATCGTGCTGCTGCTCATCGTGGCGTTCGCGCTTTTCCAGTCGGTCGCGCACGTGCTCATCAATCCGATGAACCGCCACGGCGGACAGGCGGCGATCTTCGTGGGGCTCACGCATCCGAAGGGCCAGGAGCAGGCGGTGATCGCGCGCGAGCTTGCGCGCGGCAACGGTTTTTCCACCAAGGTGATCAAGCCTGCCGCCATCGCACTCGTGGAAAAAAACAAGGGTGCGGACGGCTTCTCAAAATTCCTCAATCCCGATGGCCCGACGCACGGCAACATCCCGGATATCTACCACGCGCCGCTGAATCCGTGGATCAATGCGGGAGCGCTCGCGGCCACGGTGAAACTCAATGAAGTTTTTTGCCGGCTGGCGGCGGATTCCCGGTTTTCATGGCTCTTCAGCCACCTGCCTACGCGGGTGGATGCGAATGGCCGCCCGGCTTTTTGGCCCCTGCAAAAGGCCGAATTCATCCATCCCGCCGACCGCGTGATCGCGGCGGTGAGCGTGCTGTTTTTCCTCGTCGCGGCGTGGGTGAGCTTTCTCACCGCGCGCCGGCTTTTCGACGAGCGGCTCGCGACCGTCGCCGTCGTGCTCATCCTGCTGTGCAACCAGTTCTGGCGCTTCTCATCCACGGGACTGCCGCAGATGCTCATGCTCCTGCTCTTCAGCGTGGCGGTGTACTGTTGCGTCCGCGCGCTCGCGGCGCGGGAAAATGACGTTCCGACCTGGGGCTGGAATGCGGGCGCGGGGCTCGCGTTCGGGCTGCTCGCGCTCGCGCATCCGCTCACGGCCTTTCTCTTCGGCGGCGCGCTCATTTTCACCGCGGTCGCATATTCTCCGCGCGGGCGCGATGCGGGGATCATGCTCGTGATTTTCCTGCTCTGCCTCAGCCCGTGGCTCGTGCGCAATGCCATCGTCTGCGGGTCGCCGTTTGGCATCGCTGGGCAGACGCGGCTCTCCGTGATGAACGGCACGGAATCGCAAATCATGCGCACGCTCACGAAGCCGGACAAGGACGTGCCCGCTTATTTTTTCCGGAGCAAAATCCAGAGCGGTCTGCTGGCCCAGCTCAATTCGCTGCTCGGCCGCCTCGGCGGCAGCCTCGTTGCGCCGCTCTTTTTCCTCGCCCTGCTCCACCCTTTCCGGCGGAAGGAGACGCGCTCGTTTCGCTGGGCGCTGCTTCTCATGCTCATGCTCGGCGCGTTTGGCATGGCGATGTTTGGCTTCGCGGATGCCGACCTCCAAACGGATCTCGATGCGAACGATCTGTATCCCCTTTTCATCCCGCTCACCACGGCGTACGGGCTCGCGCTCCTGCTCGTGATGTGGAGCCGCGTGCAAGTCGCCGGGCGCGAGGTCGCGGAGATTCGCCAGATTAACATCGCCTTTCACAGCCTCATCATTTTCCTCAGCTCATTGTCGCTGCTGAATGTGTACACCGATCCTCCGACGTATCCGTTTGTCTGGCCGCCCTTCTGCCCGCCCGCGCTCAGCGATCTCACCGACTGGTACAGCGATGACGACATCATCTGCACCGACATGCCGTGGGGCGTCGCCTGGTACGCAGACCGCAAGAGTCTCTGGCTCCCGCTCACCGTTTCCGACTTCAATGATCTGAACGAGTTCCGTTTTCACGGCAAAATCACGGGGCTCCTGGTCACGCCCGTCACGGGATTTCGCGGACTGCTCAACGACGTGGGCGTCGGCGAATTCAAGGACTGGCGCGCCTTCATCATGCGCGAGCCGCACGCCGCCGCGAATTTTCCGCTGAAGGTCGCGCGCCCGATTTTCCTCATGGGCGCGTCCCACTACCTGCTCTTCGCGGATCGCGATCGGTGGACGGAGCGGAACAACTGAGCGCGCAAAAAATCCGTTGACGCCACGGACGACGCCTCTATCGTCGCGGCCTCTCTTATCCAGAGTGGCTGAGGGTTCTGGCCCTGCGACGCCACGGCAACCGCTCCGATTCAACCCGGAGGACCAGGTGCCAAATCCAGCTCCGGGCCTCAAGGCGCGGGGACAGATGTGAGAGCGAAGCTGCGACCCTCCGTCGCCCTCGCCACTCCGGGAAGAGCGTCTCTCGCCCTGCCACAGCCATGCAAAAAAACGCTTCCATCTACTTCTCGAACCTCAAGTGCCGCGAGTGCGGCAGGCTCTATCCCAAGCAGGCCATCCACGTCTGCGAATTCGACTTCGGCCCGCTCGAGGCCGCGTACGACTACGACGCGATTAAGGCCGTCCTCTCTCGCGAACTCATCGAATCGCGCCCGCAAAGCATGTGGCGGTATCGCGAACTGCTGCCGATTGATGGCGAGCCGACCGTCGGCACGCAGGTCGGTTTCACGCCGCTCGTGAAGGCGGATCGCCTCGCCGAAGCCCTCGGCATCAAGGCGGTGTACGTAAAAAACGACACGGTCAATTATCCCACCCTCTCGTTCAAGGATCGCGTCGTCAGCGTCGCCCTCAGCCGCGCGAAAGAGCTTGGTTTCAAAACCGTCGCCTGCGCGAGCACGGGCAATCTTTCGAACTCTGTCGCCGCGAACGCCGCCGCCGCCGGGCTGAAAAGTTACGTCCTCATCCCCGCCGATCTCGAGCAGGGCAAGGTGCTCGGCTCGCTCGTGTACGGCACAAATGTGGTCGCCATCCACGGCGCCTACGATCAGGTGAACCGCCTCTGCTCCGAGATCGCCGGCAAATATGGCTGGGGCTTCGTGAACGTGAACCTGCGCCCGTACTACGCGGAAGGATCGAAGACGATGGGCTTTGAGATTTGCGAGCAACTCGGCTGGCGCATCCCGCGGCATACCGTCGTCCCGATGGCCTCCGGTTCGCTCCTCACGAAGATCCACAAGGCGTACGGCGAGTTCGTCAAATGCGGCCTCGTCGAGCAGGCGAAATTTTCCGTGTACGGCGCCCAAGCCACCGGCTGCGCGCCGATCTCACACGCGATGAAAAAGAATACGGACATCGTGAAGCCCGTGCCCAAGCCCGACACGATCGCCAAGTCCCTCGCCATCGGCACGCCCGCCGACGGATACTATGCGATCCACGCGATGCGCCAGACCGGCGGCCATGCCGAAGACGTGACCGACGAGGAAATCGTCGAAGGCATTAAACTCCTCGCCGAGTACGCCGGCATCTTTGCCGAGACCGCGGGCGGCGTCACCGTCGCCTGCGCGAAGAAACTTATCGAGAGCGGCAAAATCCCGCGCGACGAAGAAGCCGTGCTCTGCATCACCGGCCACGGCCTGAAGACGCAGGAAGCCATCGCCGGAAAATGCGGCGAGCCGCGCCTCATCAAGCCGAGCCTCCGCGAATTCGAGGAAAAAGTGTACGCGCCCGACCAAGCCGCGTCTGCCGCCAGCTAGCCGAGTGACTGGTAACTAGTGATCAAACTCCAGCCGCCCGACCACCGCCAAATCTTAAATCTTAAATCCTAATCTTAAATTCCCCATGCCCAACGTCCGCATCCCCACCCCACTCCGCAAACTCACCAACGATCTTGAAGTCGTCAGCGCCGCCGGCGCGACCGACGGCGAGCTGCTCGACAATCTCGACAAGGCCTTCCCCGGCCTGCGCGAACGCATCTGCGACGAAGAAGGCAACGTCCGCCGCTTCGTGAACATTTTCGTCAACGACGAAGACATCCGCTTTCTCGAAGATCGCGCCACGCCGGTGAAAGACACCGACGAAGTGAGCATCGTCCCCGCCATCGCCGGAGGCTAGCCGCTTCAAATCTTAAATCCTAAATCCTAAATCTTAAATCATCCCATGGCCTCCGAAACGCACCGCCTCTGGCTCATGTATCCCGCCCGGCTCATCACGCGTCCCGTCGTGTGGGAGCTTTGCAAAAAGTTCGAAATCATCACCAATTTCCGCCAGGCCAGCGTGAACGACGAGGTCGGCCTCGTCTGCCTCGAACTCAGCGGTGAGCGCGACGAAATCAAGCGCGCCATCGCCTGGCTCGAGGAACTCGGCATCAAGGTCGAGCCCGTCGAGATCAACACCATCGAGGGCTGAAATGTAGCGCCGACGATTCGTCGGCCCCGCGCGCCCCGCAATGAGCGGCGCGTGAAATCCCGAAAGCCCGTGCGGCGATGCCTGTCCGGTTCGGCCGCAGGCTGCCGTCGCGCGATTTTGGATGCCCCTTCTGCTCCGATGTTTTTGGGCCGACGACTCGTCGCCTCACCTTGCTCCGCCATCACCGTTTTTTTCCAAGACCAAAGTCCGCGCGCGAGTCACACTTCAGACATGCGATCCCTCCTGAAATCCGCGGCGCTGACCATCGTCGCGGCATCCATCGCGACCACTGAGCTGCACGCTGCGGAACTTCCGCCCGCGGTGAAAACGCGACGTGGATTTTGCAAATGATGTGCGCCCGCTTTTGCAGGAGCGCTGCTTTGGCTGCCACGGACCGGACAAGCAAAAGAGCGGCTGCCGCCTCGACTCGCGCGACGCCGCAATCAAAGGCGGCGACTCCGGCGACTCCGCGATCCTTCCGGGAAAAAGTGCCGACAGTCCGCTCATCCAATTCGTCGCCGGGGTGGACGGCGACAAGCTCATGCCGCCGAAAAAGAGCGACAAACCGATGCTCACCGCCGGGCAGATCGGCGTGCTGCGAGCGTGGATCGATCGCGGTGCGGTGTGGCCGGAGGATCCCTCGGTGGCAAAGCACGATCCGCTGGACTGGTGGAGCCTCAAGCCCATCGTGAAGCCGGATGTAGCCGCACTTGTAAGAACGCGGGCTGAGCAAACCGACGGAAGCACGCCTGAGGGAAAAAGTCTCCGCGCTCTCACGAGCGCGGCTACGAATCCGATCGACATTTTCATCCGCGCAAAGCTCGCGGAAAAAAATCTCGCCCCATCTCCCGAAGCCGATCCGCGCACGCTCTGCCGCCGCCTCTACTTCGACCTCACCGGCCTCCCGCCGACGCCGGAGGAGATGGAGCAGTTCGAGCGCGAGATGATCGCGGCGGGCGCGGATGACAAGGAGAGAGGGAGAGAGGGAGACAAGGAGAACGATGCAACCATCGCGACGCCGCGAAGTCTCCCGCTCTCCACCTCTCCCACTCGCCCCCTCGCCGCCTCGCCCTCTCTTCGTCGGCAAAGGATCGAGTCATCGAGCACCTCGTGGATCGCCTGCTCGCCTCCCCGCGCCACGGCGAGCGCTGGGCGCGGCACTGGCTCGATGTCGTCCACTACGGCGACACGCACGGTTACGACAAGGACAAGCTGCGCCCGAACGCGTGGCCGTACCGCGACTACGTCATCCGCGCATTCAACGACGACAAACCCTACGCGCGCTTCGTGCAGGAGCAGATCGCCGGCGACGTGCTTTTTCCCGGCACGCACGACGGCATCGAGGCGCTCGGCTTCATCGCCGCCGGGCCGTGGGATGCGATCGGGCACCTCGAAGTGCCGGAGACAAAAGTGGACGGCAAAATCGCGCGCCACTTTGATCGCGACGACATGGTGGCAAATACCATCGGCACTTTTGCAGCGCCACCGTCCACTGCGCGCAATGCCACGATCACAAGTTCGATCCCATCCCGCAGGACGACTACTATTCGCTCCAGACCGTCTTCGCCGCGCTCGATCGCACCGACCGGAAATACTATGCCGATGACACGCTGAACGCGCGCTTCATCGAGCTGACCC
>JBBQJR010000147.1:0-7702 GCA_038326125.1 Chthoniobacterales bacterium | reverse complement strand
GGAAAAGGTTTGCCGGTGAGCCACACGTCGAGCCCCGAGCTGCGCATCGCGTCGGGCAGCGCTTCGTCGAGAAATTTTCCAGCGCGCGTCTGGAAAAAAATCAGCAGGCACAGGCCGACGACCATCGGCGGCAGGACAATTGGAATGTCGAGCGCGGCATCAAGCCACGCCTTCGCCGGAAAACGGCCGCGCGAAAGCAGGTAGCCGACGGGCACAGCGAGCAGCAGCGCGAGCAGCGCGGAGGCGGTGCAGGTGATGAGGCTGAGGCCGATCGAATAGCGGATTTCCGGGGAGCCGAGCGCTTCGCGGATCTGATGCGGCGTCGTGTAGGTCGCGGTCGAAGCGAGGAGCGCGACGAGGAATGCGAGGTAAAGCCCGGCGACGACGGCAAGGCTCATCCAGAATGGCGTGAGGCGGCGGTGGCTCACGACGCTGGCTGCAGGGGGTCCCACCAGCCGATTCCGCGGAAACGCGCAAAACCGCGGTCGCGGCTGACCAGTCGGCAGCCTTGCTCGGCGGCGATGGCGGCGAGATGCGCGTCGTTGACGTCGTCGCCACTTAGCGCAAGCGAGCGGCACCACTCGCGCCAGCGTTCGCGGGTGGCGGCGGTCCACTTGGATTCACGGAATGCACCGCTCGTGAAAATCGTCTGGAGAAATTTCGCGGCTTCGGAAAACGAGGACGGGTGTTTGAAAATTTTCGGGTGCGTCGTGATGCGCAGGAATGCCGCTTCGACCAGCGGGGGAAAGGTCACGCTCCCGCCGCTGCTGATGGTGGCTTCGAGGTAGCGCTTGAGCGCCGCGTGCCCCGGAGCGTCACGCCGAAACGCACCGATCAGAATGTTGGCATCCAAAAGATCCATGCCTCAGCGAGCTTGGCGTGCCTGCCTGCGGTCCGCCTCCAGGTCGGCAGCAGCGACAGCCTCCTCCAGCGAACGAAAGCCGGGTGCGAACCCGCTCTTTGCCGAGCAGACCGGCAGGCGCACGCGGCGTGCGGACGGTTTTCGCGTCGCATGGAGGTGATCCCGCAGCGCATCCTCCAAGAGTTTCGTGAGACTTCGCCCGGTGGCCGCGGCCTTCGCCTTGGCGCGGCGGTAGAGGTCGTCATCGAGACGCAGGGTCGTTTGCATGACAGAAATCTGTCAGAACGTCGGACGACGGTCAAGGTGCCTGCGGACAGACGTGCCCGCGATCCCCGTGCTCATTTGTCCTTCAGCCACTCGGGCACCCTGATGTCTTTGCTCTGCATCGCCGCTTCGTTGCGCCACTCGAAGCCGGCCTGCTCGAACTGGGCGCGGTTCATTTTCAAAAAGGCGAGGAGGCGCTGGCCGAGCTGTGCATTCGGTGAATTGGCGCGCACGGAAAATGGCTGCACGGCCTTCGCGCCCTCGTGCTGGATCGGCAGAAAGTCCACGCTGTTGCCCGCGCCGGCCTGCGTGTTCACGCGATAGACGATGGCCGCGTCGAGCGCGCCCGCGCGGAGCTGCGTGACGAGCAGATCGGCGGTCGGTGTCTCGACGACGACATTCTTGCGCACGCTGTCGTTGAGCCCGGAGGATTTCAACATGCCGCGCGTCATGTAGCCGAGCGTGCTCTGCTCGGCGTTGCAGAGGCCGACTTTGAGATGCGGCTGTGCAAGATCGGCGAGCGTTTTCACCGCGTGCGGGTTGCCTTTTTTCACGACGATGCCGATGTCGGTCTGCGTCAAAATCACGGCCTCGGGAAAAACATCCGCGACCGGCGGGACGAAGCAGAGATCGCACGCGAAATACGCATCCGGGAATTTCGGATTGTCCGTGCCACCCATCGTTTTCATCGAGGCGCAGAGGATGCCGCAGCCGTTGAAGACCGTGGTGACGCTCACGCCCTCGCGGTCGGCAAATTTTTTCAGCAGGCCCTCGATCGCGGGCCGGTTCACACCGCCGCTGTAGAGAATCAGCTCGGGCTTGTCGGCCCACTTGTCGCCGCCCGCAGGGGTAAAGCCTCGCGTCTTAAAAATCGCGCCGCCCTTCTCCGGTGCGGCAAGGTAGCGGGCAAAATGCAGCGCGGCGGCGGGCTGCTGACAGAATTCTGTCACACACACCGAGGCGTTCTCGATGCGCGAGGAAAGCTCCGGCACTTCGACAGCGTCCACTTTGAACTGCGCGGCGATCGAATCCCAGATGATCGCGGCATCCACGCTGCCGAGCGCAACGTCGGCGGCGACTTCGGTGACGGTCACTTTCATCACCGTGGCGTGCGCGGCGAGCTTCGGCCACGTATCGCCGAGCGCGGTGCGCGAGACGCGCGAGATGCTGGCGGCATCGGGATTCGCAAGTGCGACTTTCACGTCGTCGCGCAGCAGGTCGGCGACGGTGCGGATGTGCTTCGGATTTCCGGCGCGCACGGCGATCACGGGATGCTGTTTGGCGAGCGGGAGAACTTCGCGGAGCACGCCCGTCTTGCGTCCGTCGGCGACCGAGCCGTCGTCGGCGGAAATATAAAGGTCGCCCCGCTTCGACGCGCGGAGTTGCGCGAGCATCGTGCCGCTGCCGCCGTATTGCAGCCGCACCTCGATGCCCGACTCGCGCTGATATTGCTGCGCGATGGCTTCGATGGGTTTTTGCAAACCCGCCGCGCAAGACACGGTGAGCGTCGTCGCGCCGGAACGCGAGGCGGTGCGGTGCTGCCAGAGCGCCAAGCCGCCGAGCAGCGCGGCGAGGAGGATCAAAATGGCGGCGAGTTTTTTCATTGCTGGCGGCGCTGCGTGCGCCACGCGAGCGCGCCGCCGAGCGCGAGGAGAATGGAGGCGGCGACGGCGGCGGGCACGAGCGGAAATTTCTGCGCGGGAGCGGGCGCGCGTGAATCGGCGGCGGCGATGATCACCGTCTCGGGTTTCAGGGCCGAATTTGTTTCGGAATTCGGCGGCGATCCTTTTTCCGATGCGAGCGCCGACGGCGCTTCGAGTGGCGCGGACGCATCCGGCGTTTTCGCGACGGCGGGCAACGTCGCGGGGAATCCGATGGCGTGCAGCGATTCGTTCCAGTCGGCGTGCAGCAGCAGGTCCCAGCCGGGATTCATGCGCTTCACCTGGCACGAGCACGCGGCGAGGAGGAAGAGGCACGCCTCGTCAATCTGCTCGTCGCCGAAGCCCTCCGCGGACCACGCGCCGAGCACGCGGCCGCGGCCGAAGACAAGCGCGAGCCACGGGCCGTTCGCATTTTCCATGGAGCCATTCGGCCCGGCGAGCATCGCGGTGAAGGGCTGCTCGGCGGCTTCGCCATTTTTGATCCGCAGCAGGGAAAATTTCGCGCGCAGCGCGGGGCCGGGGCCAAGCTGGCTCGAGGGATCATTGGGATCGACCTCCGGAATCTGCGCGACATTTTCGAGGTAGCGCAGCCGCTTTTCCAACGTGGCCGCAGCGCGATCATCCGACTCGCGCTGGCCCGATTCCACGAGCACCCACACGGCGGTTTCGCCCGCGAGGATGCGCTTCACGATGTCCGCGCGCGCCGGAGAATCCGTGAGGCGCGGCAGCGTCGTGGCGTCGAGCCTGCCCGTCCACGCGGGCGCGGTGTCGGGCGCGGCGTGCGGAAACGCGAGGTGCGACGGGCCTTCGTCGGGCGCGCGGATTGCCGCGAGATTCAGCGGCGACGAGTCGGTGAGGTTGCGCAGGAAGCGCGCGACGCCCTCGTCCTTCGCATCGCTCGCGGAGACTTCGAGCGAAAATGAATCCGCCGGCCAGCGGTCGAGCGCGTAGCGGAAGACGGGGATCGAACAGGCGTGCGCGAACGCGGCGAAAAACGTCGCGGCGACGATGAGCAGTGCGCGGAGAAGCATCGGAGTTTCTCGAAGGGGGAATACAGGCTTCCAGCCTGTACGGACGGCGGGCTTCCAGCCTGCAGGCTGGAAGCCCGCGCGCCGCACCGGCAGGGATGCCTGTGTTCCCCTCGGCTGCGACATTTTTTCAACGGCTCTATTTTGCATTTGGAAATCAGGAATCCATGAAATTGGCCGCGTTAAAAAGCAGCGGGATCCTGCGCCGCGATCCGCCCGTTTCACACCGCACTGCTTTTCTTGGATTCATGGCTTCTAAATGAAAACGCTGCCAGACACCGGCCTATTTTTTCCCAAAGCAGCGCACTTTCCCATCCACGCTCGCGACGTAGAGGTGGCCCTGCGCGACGGCCATGCCATCCCACACCGGCGGGCTTTCGAGTTTGAGTTCCTCGCCGAATTCGCCCTTCGCCGTATTCAGCGCGAGCAGGCTGCCGCCGCTTTTTCCGGCGAGCGCGTCGTCCTGCTCGGCGAGATCCTTGTAGATCGCGGGATCTTTTTTCGACATGCGCTCGAAGGCATATTCCTCGTCAATGTTGTCCGGCGGGCCGCTCACGAAAATCGTGTCCTTCGCCATGCACATCGCGCGCGCGAAGACGGGCGAGTGCTGGTTCCACTGGTGCTCGACGAAGCTGCCCTTCCCCGCCGCGGCCGTGGGCTCGGTCGCATCGCGTGGTGCGCCGGGGACGGCGGGCGCGGCGGCACCAGATGCGGCCGCCCCGGCAACTGCTGTTTTTCCAGCAGCACCCGCGCCTTTGCGCGCCGTGCCGCCGAGGATGCTCGGCGCGCTGCCGATTTTGTGAAACCACAGCGCCGCGCCGATCTTGCCCTTGCCCGTCTCGACGCCGCTCATCGCGCCGAGCAGCACGCCGCCCGCGTCGTCCTTCGCGGTGCCGTTGTCAAAGTTGCACGCGAGCAGCGCGCCGTTGCCGCGCTGGATGAAGTTCGCGCCGTTCGCGTGCTCGACGATGTCGCCGACGCTCAGCGCGCTGCCCCAGATCGCAAACTGATCGAGCATCCCCGTGTACGGCTCATCCTTGCCGAAGTCGCTCACGAGCGAGCCGCCCGCCGCGCCGAGCGAGAGGCCCTGATGCGGCTGATTCGGGATGAAGCCGGGCGCCTTTGCCTCCGCGGCGAGCTGGCCGTCCACGTAGAGCTGCACTTTTTTCTGCGCGGTGAGCACGCCTGCGAGGTGATGCCAGCCCTGATCCAGCGCGCGCGCGGACTGCGCGGTGCCGGTCTCCTTGTTCGCGCGCACGGAAAATCCCGGCCGCCCTTCCTCGAGCGCGAGCGCGTAGCCCATGTTGCCGCCGCCCTGCTGGCAGATGATGCCGTTCGGCCCGTCGGGCAGCACCCACGCCTCGACGGTGATCGGCTTGCCCGCGATGGCGATTTTGTCGCCGTCGAATTTCACGCTTGGCGCGGCCTTCGCGGCGTTCGCGCCGGGCTTGCCCTGCGCGTTTTGCTTGTTCTTTCCGCCGCCCCCCTCGGCGACCACGGCGACATCCGGCGGCTCTTTCGACGCGGAGAAAAGCTGGTGCTCCATCGTCGTCGTCCACTTGTAGTACTGCGGCAGGCGCGAGTAGCCGTACACGTTCTTGTCATCGTTCACGAGGATGCGGCCCTCGGGCGTGTATTTTCCCGCCTGAAAATATCCGCTGTGCCCGCCCGCAAAACTTTTCCCGTACACCCAGTAGCTGCGGTGAAACCACGAGTCGTCGAGAAATCCCATCGGCGCGAAAAGATGCCGCCCGTCGCCTTTCTGCGCGCCGCCCTGCTCGGCGGCGTTGCCGCTCACGGGGCCGATCTCGATGCGGTTGCCGTCGGCGAGGATTTTCTGCGAGCGCAGATACATCACCTTGCCGTCGCTCGACAGCACGTCGTTCAGGCCCACGGGCATTTGCAACGTCTTGTGGCGGTCCTGGAAATCGCCGCCCGTCTCGGGATCCTTGTCGTCATACACGACCTCGGCGATTTTCTTCCCCGTCGCCGCGTCGAGGCGGAGGAAACGGAGGCCGCCATCGAGAAACACGGAGCGGCCCGCGACGCAGTTCACCGTGTCGTTTTCCACGAGCACGCTGCCGTGGATCGGCCACGCGCTTTCGATCTGCTCGAAGGCGCCGTGCCGCCGCGAATTCGGCGCGCCTTGGAAACGCCAGATGAGCGCGCCGTCCGTCGCGCGCAGGCAATAGACCCAGCCATCCATGCCGCCGAAAATCACGCGTCCCTTCCACATCGTCGGCGGCGAATCAATCCGCGCGCCCGCGATGAAGTGCCAGAGCTGTTTTCCATCCGCCGCGTCGAGCGCGTAGAGCGTGTGCGCGTCGAGCTGCGAGACGTACGCGCGGCCATCCGCGATGCTCATCGCGCTGAGGCGTCCGCCGAGATTCACCTCCCACGATTTGCCGAGATCCTTCGCAAGCGCCTGATCGCTGAAGCCGCTGCGCGCGGCATCGTGGCGATAGGTGGGCCAGTCATTCGCCGGACCAGTCGCGCGGAATTCATCGGACACCGGCGACGAATACGCCGGTCCTTTCTCGAGCCGCTGCTCGTCCGGAGCGACCGCAGGAAAGGGCGACGTGACCGCGGAGAGCGCGTTCATGCCATCGAGCTTTGCCTCCGGGTAGCACGCGCAATTGTGCGGGCCCGCATACGTGAGGCCGTTCGCCGGGAGCACGCCGTAGAGGCACGCGCCGCGCACCCAGTGATCCAGATTCCAGTGCTCTTTTTTGATGTCCACATACTCGATGCCTGTGCGCGACGGGATGATGAAATCCTCCGTCGCCTTCGCGATGTAGCAGCGGTGGTGAAACCAGTACGTGCCATCCGGCACGTCGGGCGCAAATTTTTTCTTCTCCTCGCCCGTGCGCGGATCGCGCCCGACGAATTCGCCCGACATGTTGCCGTTCGTCGTCGGCGCATTCCACACGAGGCCGCCCGCGACGATCAGATCCTCCGGCGAGCGGTAGCCGGATTTTTGATGCGGCGCTTTCCAAAGTTCCTTGCCGGTCTCGAGGTCGAGCCCTTTTTCCGAACCGTCGCCGCCGGCGTAGAGCACCGTGCTGCCGGTGATGACCACGCGCGGGCCGAAGTTGTATTCGAGCAGCGTGCGCTTCGGCTCCGGGCCGCTCGCCCAGCTCTGCGCGCCGCTCTTCGCATCCAGGCAGACGAGCTGTTCGCCGTCGTAAAAAAGCACGCGCTGCCCGTCGGTCGTGAGGGTGATCGGCGCGACTTTCGCCTGCTCCTTTTTCCACAGCACCGCGCCGGAATTCGCATCCACCGCCATGAGCGTGCGCGGTTTTTTGTCCCACTCGTATTCGTCCGCGATGCGCTTTTGATCCTGCTGGAGCTTCGGCGCAAAATCCTTCAGCGCCCAATCCGCCGGATTCACGAGCGCGTAGATGACGCCGCCGACGTGCAGGATTTCCTCCGCGCCTTTGGTCTCGGCGAAAGTGCGGATCACTTTTCCCGTCGCACCGTCCATCGCGACGATGGGCTCGCCGATGCCGAGGGTGACGAAGATGCGCTCGCCATCCGCCACGAGCCGGCGCGTGAGCTGCGTGGGGCCGGACTTCAGCGGCCACATGTGCTCGCTCCAATGCTCGATCGGTTTTTTCCAAAGCAGCGTGCCGTTGAACGCATCGCGCGCGATCAGATTCCAGTGCGACGGCAGCAGGATCGAGATGCGCGAGCCCTCGTCCATGATGTAGTAAAGCCGCCCGCCGCTCGTGACCTCCGCGCTCAGCGACGACATGCGGTCGTGATGCCGCGACCAGCGCGGACTGCCTACCCATTGCAGGAGCTTCGGTTGCACGACCTGATTGTCTTTCGAGACCGAGTTGCCCTTCGCGTCGTAATAATAGTGCGTCCATTCATCGAGCTTGCCG
>JBBQJR010000146.1:0-7707 GCA_038326125.1 Chthoniobacterales bacterium | reverse complement strand
GGCCTCCATGCTCTTGGTTTCTTCTTTCACGATGGTGCCTGGGTTGTCGTTGAATGAACTGCGGACCTCGAAGACGACGCCGAATTTCTTGGCGAATTCGACGCTGCGCGACTGCATGACCTTGCTGCCGCTCGACGCCATCTCGAGCATCTCGTCGAAGCTGATCTCATCGAGTTTTTTCGCCGTGGGGACGACGCGCGGGTCGCACGTATAGACGCCGTCCACGTCGGTGTAGATCTGGCAAAGGTCGGCCTTCACCGCGGCGGCGAGCGCGATGGCGGTGAGGTCGCTGCCGCCGCGGCCGAGCGTGGTGATGCGCTTGTCCTTCGTCTCGCCTTGGAAGCCGGCGACGATGCAGATGAAGCCGTCGTCGAGGTGCTGCTTCAGCCGTTTCGGAGTCAGGTCGGAAATTTTCGCCTTCGTGTGGACGCCATCCGTGACGATGCCCGCCTGCGCGCCGGTGAGTGAGATCGCCTTTTTGCCGAGCGCATTGATCGCCATCGCCGTGAGCGCGATCGTGGTCTGCTCGCCGGTCGCGAGGAGCACGTCCATCTCGCGCTCTTCGGGATGAGGCGAACATTCGCGCGCGAGCTTGATGAGATTATCCGTGACGCCGCTCATCGCCGAGACGACGACCACCACGCCATGCCCCTGCTCCTGCGTGGCGACCACGCGCCGCGCGACATTCTTGATGCGCTCCGGGTTGCCGACGCTGGTGCCGCCGTATTTCTGGACGATGAGGCTCATGGAAAAAGGGCGCGGAGATTTGCGCTGCACGACGGGAGTGTCAATGGCGTGGCATTTCTTCTGGAAACTGCCGACGGAACGAGGCGGGATGATCGTTTCAAAATGACGAATGACGAATGACGAATGACGAATGACGAATGCGCAGTTCTGGAGAACTACGCTACGACTCGACTGTCCGCGCTCCGCCAAACTCACTTCACGATTTCCGCAATGATGGCCGCGAGATCCTTTCCAGTCAGCTTTTGATACGCAGCCAGAATCGTGCCGCTGTTCGTGCGATTGAGGGGCGTGCGGCGGATTTCTTCCAGCCAGCGTTTCACAAAGTCCCCGCCCTGTCCCTCGCAGCCTTTCTCGATTACGAGCGTGGCGAAGTAGTAGTGCGCTACCACATTCCCGACCTGCGGGCGGCTGCCACTCTTGATGTCCTCCTCGGTGGGCCACGCGAGCAGGTTCACCTCACCGGCGTGCGTTCTCAGTTCCTCCGCGTCGTAGTTCTTTGCGAAAGCCTCCGCGCCCTTGCCTTTGCCGAAGCGCCGATCCACTTCGCGGATGGCGATCCAGTTCGCCATGCCGTCGCAGTACCACCGGCGATCCGCGCTCGCAATCGTGCCCGACACGATGGCGTTCTCCGCAGTCTCGTGGGCGACTAAAAACCACACCTGTTCGAGGCTCATCAGCGGCCTGCTCAATCCCGCAAAATCGTTTTCCTTGAGGGGCTCCTTTTCGGCTCTTAGGAGCAGCCCGAGAATTGCCCCTTCTTTTTGGCGGATGGTCTCCGCGGTCGTCTGAGGATCTTCCAGCTTGCCGGCGAGGTCCGCCCTTTTCACCACCATCGGAAGCACCGGTGGCGGAATCGTACTGATGCGCTTGCTCAATTCCGCGGTGATATCTTTTCCACCGAGAGCAAGGCGGTGAAAATCCTCTGCGTTCAGAGCGACACCCAACTTGAAGTTCCACCCTACTGATTTGCCATCCGGATCCAGTGCAAATCCCGGCACTTCCGTCCCGACTTTCAGGAGCGCCATGAGGTCTTCCTTAAACCAAACCGTGATGCTGTCGCCATAGAACAAGCGGACGAGAAACGCCGTCGCATCGGTGACCAGCGGCGCGATCGTCGCAAACATGCGGATGATTTCCGCATTGGCTTCCAGCCCGTAGCGCCCGTATGCGGCGAGATCTTCATCCGTCACTTCCAGTGCGGCGGCTTCGGGTGATTGCTTGGGCAGTGCCGCGGCGAAAGTGCGCGCCTTGGCCAGCGCCTTCGCGCACTGCGGGCCGAGGATCGCCATCGCGCCTTTGAGTTCCGGCGGAAAGGTGAGCGTCACCCCGTCGTATTTCGCCGATTCCCGCTTCGGCGGCGCTGACGGCGCTGTCGCCACGGGTGGCGGCACCGCGGGTTTCGCAGCCTTCATTTTTTCCATAGCGCTCTCGCGGAGTTCGGCCGCTGCCTTCTTTTGCTGCGCAGCGAGCATCCGCCGGAAAAGCCCTTTCTCACCGTAGGCATTGTCCACCGCCGCGGTGAATGTCACGATGCCGAACCGCTCTTGCGGAATCGGGATGCCAGCCTCCTTGAACTTTTGGAAAATCAGGACACCCGCGCCTTTCGCCTGCGCGATCTTCACGATCGTAAGTGCGATCAGATTCCGCGCGATGATGCGCTCGGTCACCCGCTTCCGGTCCACGACAGCGAGCGGATCCATTTTTTCCACCATCGCGATGATCGCCTCCGTGTCCGGCACGTCAGGTCCCATTGGCATGAAAGGAAACAGCAATGAACTCTGCGCCATCGTCTTTGCCTCACCCTGGAGCGCGAGCAACTGCGTAAGTAGCAGCGTGTGCGCCAGCGCCTCGGCCAGCGCCGTGTCGCGCGCCGTGGGAACATCCACGCACAGCGTTTCGATTTCGCCAAGCAGCAGATACTCGAACAGCCAGTTCGATGTGCCCTTGGTGAGCATCCCGGTGAACTGCTGGCGCAAAACTGCGGGGACCTCCTCCAGAAACTTCACGTCGTATTTAGCGATTGTTTGCGGAGATTCGCCGGGCTTGTAGTAAAGCGGAAAGTCGAGCCGCAACGGCGCGGTTTCCTTCCCGACATTCCGCATCGAATCCAGTCCGAGCAGCGGTGATGCGAACGGGGGATGCAGGGCGAAGTGCGAACCGTTTTTTCCGAACGAAACCTGCGGAAATTTCAGCGTCATACCTTCCGCGTCTTCCCCCTCGTCCTCACGTGCCTGAAACGGTTTCAGTTCGTCCCGCGACCACAATTCCAACTCGGAAATCCCGCCGGACCATTTCCGCCACGCTCCCGCAAATTTTCGCATATCCGCGGCGCTTGATTTGAACCTCGCGTCGAATTCCCCGCTCGGTGCCTCGCGCGCCATGAGCGCCGCAACGATGGCCCCGGCTTTTTTTCCCAAAGCCGGATCGGAAGTCGCCTTTGCGAATGCGTCCGCCTCTTCGGCAGCCATCCGCTTCCGTTCGCGAACGAAAGCGCGCAGCGCCGGTTTTAGCGCCTCGACGACATCCGCCTCGCCCTTCGGAAATCCGATGCGGATTCCCTCGAACTCCATTGTCTGCCGCTCCAGCGCACCCACAGGGTCTTCCGCCGAATATGCTCGTAGGATCCCCAGCGCAAATGCAAGCGACGCCATGATGCGGCTGCCGATTTTCGGGAAGAGGAACGAGAGGGAGGGTGCCCCGGTCATTCTCCCCGGATACATGATGCAGAGCGAAAAGCCACGGCCGATCCGCGCATCCGAGCGGTGGCATGGACCGCAAGAGGCGGGCGCGGAAAATCGAGCGGCTCGCGTGGGTGCCACGTCAGGGTAGTTCCCTGGCGCTCGCGGGATGATCGCGATCTCCCTCCACCTCCCGCTTGTCAGTCGCAGCCAGACGCGGCAGGGTGGCGCATTCCCATGATGCCAGCCCACCGGTCCCAAACCACACGTCTTCCCCTGAGTTTTCTCGCAGCAGCGGCAATCGCGATCCTGTCGGCCGGCTGCGGCAAGTCACCCGTATCCGGCGGCTCGGGCCAGCCGTCCACCGGCTACACGCTGGTCCATCAGCTCATGTCGCGAAATTCCGACTTGATCGACATGGAGGGGAAAGTGGTCCATCGCTGGCGCAGTGCGAATGGGCTGGCAGGCGGCGTGCGGCTGACTCCAAATGGCGACCTCATTCGCGCGGTGCGGGTGGAGAACAGCCCGTTCGGCATGACCTCGCCGGGGATCACGGGTGCGATCGAGCGGTTCGATTGGGATGGGAAGCTGGTCTGGTCATTCGTCCAGGCGGAGGCGAAGAAGACGCTGCATCACGACATTGAAGTGCTTCCGAATGGGAACATCCTCATGATCGGCGTGGAGATAAAGTCGAAGGACGAGCTGCTCGCCGCGGGGCGCGATCCCGCGGCGATGCGTGCCGATACCTTGTCGGTGGACTATCTGATCGAAGTCGCGCCGGAGGGATCCTCGGGCGGGAAAATCGTCTGGGAATGGCACCTGTGGGATCACCTCGTGCAGGATCACGATCCGTTGAAAAAGAATCACGGCGTGGTTTCCGAGCATCCGGAGCTGATTGACATCAACGTGATCGAGACCCCGTCGCCGATCACCGGTCAGCGGCTGAAGACCCTCCAGTCCGTCGGCTATGTGGCCGGCGCGAAGGCCGGGTTGCCGAGTCAGCCGCAGTCCCCCGAGTGGAGCCACGTGAACTCGGTCGCGTATCATCCCGAGCGTGATCAGATCATGCTCACGGTGCGGAATCTCGGAGAAATCTGGGTCATCGATCACAGCGTGGCGGGGGCGGAAGCGGCCGGCCACTCGGGCGGGCGCTACCAGCGCGGAGGCGACCTCCTTTACCGATGGGGAAATGCGCAGACCTACCAGCGCGGCAAGCCCGCCGATCAGAAACTCTTCGGGCCGCATAACGGGCATTGGATTCCCGCCGGGCTTCCGGGGGCAGGCAATGCGCTCATTTTTAATAACGGTGAGGGCCGGCGCGATTCGGAGTATTCGGAGATCGAAGAGATCAAACTCCCGGTCGCAGCAGATGGCTCTTTCACGATCGAAAAAGGGAAACCGTTTGGGCCGGAAACTCCCGTGTGGCGTTACGTCGGGCAGCCGAAGACCGGGTTCTATTCTTCATTCCTCTCCGGGGTGCAGCGCCTCGCCAACGGCAACACGCTCATCTGCTCCGGCATGCAGCGGAATGTCTTCGAGGTGGATCCGTCGGGTCGCACCGTGTGGACTTACAACGCGCCGACCGATGGCGATCCCTCCGCTGCGGATGCGGCACCGCTGCCTGCTCCCCGCATGGGTGGGGGACCGGGTGGTCCCGGCGGTCCCGGCGGCCCCGGTGGCCCCGGCGGCCCCGGCGGAGGCCCGCCGCGTCCGTTGCTGATCACCATCTTGGATACGAATGGCGACGGCTTCATTGATGCCGATGAGGTGATGCAAGCCTCCGTCAATTTGAAGAAGCTCGATCGTGACGGCGACGGTGCGTTGTCCATCGAGGAATGCCTTCCGGGACCGGGGGGCGGGCCCGGTGGGTTTCCAGGATTGGGCGCACTTTTCGGCGGTCCGGCAGGAGGCCCCGCGGGCGGCCCGCCCGGAGGGCCTGGCGGTGCTCCGACACGACCGCCCTTGCCGCCGATTTTCACCGTACTGGACAGCAACGGGGACGGAAAAATTGACGCCGCCGAGATCGAGCAGGCTCCGGGGAATCTGGCGAAGCTCGACAAAAATGGTGATGGGAAAATCAGTCTGGAAGAGTGCCTGCCCCCGCGTGGGGGCCCCACACCGCCGGGCGGGCCGCTCGGTGCTTTACCTCCTCCGCAAGGGCCTCCAGGCGGTCCGCAGGGCGGTCCAGGTCCGGGAGGCCCCGGTGGTCCGGGAGGTCCGGGCAGTCCGCCGCCGCTGCCTCCGATCCTCTCGATTTTCGGCACGGAACGCGCCGGCATCATCTCCGCGGCGGCCATCGCGCGAGCCCCGGAGCTGTTGCGAAAGCTCGACAAGAATGGCGATGGAAAGCTCACCCTCGATGAGTATCTCCCCGGCTTCGCAGCCGCGGGCGCCAATGCCCCGCCGCTGCCACCGATTGTCACCGCGCTGGATACGAATGGCGACGGCATCATCGATGCGCAGGAGATAGCCAATGCGTCTGCTGCGCTGGCAACGCTCGACAAAAACAAGAACGGGGAAATCGGCTATGACGAAGCCTTGCCGACTTCACCGGACGGCTCGGAAGCCGCGCGCCATGGCGGACTTTACCGCGCCGATCGCTTCAGCGCGGACTACCCGGCCTTCAAGGGCCGCAAGCTCACGCCGATCGATTCGCCGCCGCTGCCCCGCTAGTGCCCGCTGTGATCGCGATGTGTGAACTGCCGCTGCGCGTGCCGGAACTCGTTGCGTACATCGGGCCGGGCGCGGGCTTCACATTTGTCGGCTCGGTGCTCGTGCTGCTCTCGGCGCTCGTGCTCGTCTTCGTGAGCATCGCGACATGGCCGTTCCGTCTCGTGCTCCGCGCGATGTTTCGCCGGGGAAAAAGGCGGCGTCATACCAATGTGAAACGCGTGATCATCCTCGGCCTCGACGGCATGGACCCGCGCCGCGTCGAGCGGCTCATGCGCGAAGGCCGGCTGCCGCACATGGCGCGGCTCGCGGAGAGCGGCAGCTACAGCCGCATCGAGTCGAGCTGCCCGCCGATCTCACCGGCGGCGTGGTCTTCGTTCATGACGGGCTCGAATCCCGGCAAGCACAACATTTTCGATTTCCTGAACCGCAACCTGCAGTCGTATCTGCCTGAACTTTCGTCCTCCGCAATCCGCCGCGACTCGAAGGGCCGCGCGGTGATGAAGCTGCTGCGCAAGAGCGTGCCGTTTTGGAACATCCTCGGCGAGCACGGCGTCTTCAGCACCGTGCTGCGCGTGCCGATCACTTTTCCGCCGGAGAAATTCAAAGGCGTGCTGCTTTCCGGCATGTGCGTGCCGGATTTGCGCGGCTCGCAAGGCACTTTCACCTGCTTCGCCGAGACGCCTCGCGCGGAGGAAATCTTCGAGGGCGGCGAGGTCGTGCTCGTGAAATTCGACGGCGAACGCGCGACCACGATCCTCACCGGCCCGCCAAGCTCCGACGACGCATCCGCCTCGCTCACGACGCCAATTTTAATCCGCAAAAATGGGAAGCGCGGCACCGAAGTGCGGATCGGAAAGCAGCGCGTCATTTTGCAAAAAGGAAAATATTCCGAGTGGCTGCGCGTCTGTTTCCGCGCGGGGATGTTCCGCACGATTCACGGGATCTGCCGGCTGCTGCTTGTGAGCGAGTCGCCGTTTCGGCTTTACGTCACGCCGCTGAACATTGACCCGGAAAAGCCCGCGCTGCCCGTTTCGCATCCCGCGTACTACTCGATCTACCTCGCAAAATTGCAGGGCCCGTACGCGACGCTCGGCCTCGCGGAAGACACATGGGCGCACACCGAGGGCATCATTGATGACCGCGGTTTTCTCGATCAGGCGTACGACATCCACGAGGAGCGCGAGCGCATGTTCCTCGGCGCGCTGCGCACCACGCGGACGGGGATGTGCGTGTGCGTCTTCGACACGCCGGATCGGATGCAGCACATGTTCATGCGCCCGCGCGACGCCACGCCCGGCACGCCGACCGACCCGACCGCGCCGAACGCGACGCTCGACGAAATGTATCAACGCATGGACGCGCTCGTCGGCAAAACGGCGGCGCACGTCGGCAAACGCGATGTGCTGATCGTGCTTTCCGATCACGGCTTTTCGTCGTTCGACCGCGGTGTGAATGTGAACACCTGGCTCGCGCAGGAAGGCTTTTTGAAAACCGTGGAGGGCGGCAGTGCGGGCCGCTATTTGCAGGGAATTGATTGGAAAAATACCTCGGCCTACGCGTTTGGCCTCGCGGGCATTTACCTGAATCTGAAAGGACGCGAGTCGCAGGG
>JBBQJR010000145.1:0-7720 GCA_038326125.1 Chthoniobacterales bacterium | reverse complement strand
GCACGGCTCGCGGGCGAAGTCGGGGAAGCTCGCGCCGGGCGCGATGCTTTGATCGTCGAACTGCACGTCGCCCGCGTAAAAAAGCGTGCGCCCGCCGGAGCGGAGCAGCGTGCCCGCGGAGCCGAGGATGTGGCCGGCGTCGAAGAATTCGAGCGTCACCTCGTCGCGTTCCGACCGGCCGACGCGCTCGCCATACAGATCGAATTTCTGATTCAGCGGCCGCGCCAGCCAGCGCTTCGCGACGATGTCCGCCTCGCGGTGCGAAAACAGCGGCGCATCCGGCGCGCCCGCGGCCTGCTCGGCGGTCATCACGTTGACGGAATTGTGCAGCATGATTTCGCCGAGCATCTTCGTGGCCTCGGTCATGAAGGCCGGCGCGCGCGGGTGCCGGCGCATCGCGACGGGCAGCGAGCCGAGGTGATCCTGGTGCGCGTGCGACATCACGATCGCGTCCACGGAATCGTCCTTCAGCAAATCGAGACGCGGCAGTCCGTCCGTGCCGGATTTTTTCGGATGGTACCCGGCATCGAGCAGGATGCGGCGGCCGCCGGTCTCGATGGCGTAGCAGTTCGATCCGATTTCGAGACCGCCGGTGAGATTGGTGAAAAAGAAAGACGACATGCGCGGCGATGATGGGAAAAGACGATTGGGCGGCACCGCTAGAAGGCGATGATTTTTTCGATGCGCCGCGCGACGAGCCGCAGCAGCAGCACCCACACGGCGAGGCCGAGCGGCAGGACGGCGGGCAGGAGAATCTGGTCGCGGCGAAACATCCACCACGCGCCGCCCGCGCACCATGCGAGCGCGACGAGCGTGATGGTGATGCACCAAAACGGTTTCCATTTTCGGATCCAGAGCGCGAGCACGGCGGCGACGGCCACGAGCGTCCAGTCAAACCACGCGCCGACGCGGCGCGGAAAGGTGCCGATCTCGATGCTCGAAAAGGCGGTGGCGATGAATTCGCCGGGCGAGACTTTGCGGCCATCGGGCATGGCGATCGTGCGGACTTCCGGGTCGGTGCGCGCGAGCATGACGATGCGGCCGGTGAAAAGATCCGCGGGCCGCGCGGGCAGCTCCTTGCGCTCGATCTGCTCGCGACTGAGCAGCAGATCGTCGTACGACACGCGGGTGAAATCCGCGCCGACGTTCAGGAGCATCCGGCCGGATTCATCGATCGGCAGCGTGCGGGATTTTCCAATCGCGATGTGCGAACCGAGCACGACCTCGACCTCGTCGAGCGTGACTTTTTCGAGGTGCATCGCCATCTGCAAAACCATCGCGGGCACGGGCTGGCCGCGGTAGCGCAGCACGAGCGGACACCAGCCGCGCGGGCCGGTGCGGTCGGGCACATTCGTCCAGCCAGGCTGCGTGGTGAGGCGGAGCGGCTCGGCGGCCCACGCCTCGATGGCGGTGAATTCCGGCACGCGCGTGAGGTCGCCGCGCACTTTGCGCAGCACGGGCATCGGCTGGATGTCGGGCACGAGGTCGGGATCGGGCGGAAAACCAAGGCGTCCGCCGAGCACGAGCTTCGGCGTCCGCAGCACATGATCGCGCAGCATTTTTTCAAAGACGGAATCCTTTTCCTCCGACGCGGCGCGCTCGAAATCCAAAGCAGGCTCGACGGCCAGCACCGCGGGCTGAAATGGCAGCGCGGCGTGAAAGAACAGCGCGAAATCATCCGCGCCCCACGGCCACGGATGCTTGGCGAGGGTGTCGCCGGTGATCTCGACGAGCGTGAACTTCGAGGAAACAGCGGGCGCCGTGCTGAGCTTCGCGATGAAGGCCCACCAGCGTTCCTCGAGACGCGAGAGGCGACCGACGCTGGCTTCGCGCATGAGCGACGCGCCCGCCAGGAGGACAAGGAGAGCGTAGATCAGGGAGCCGCGACGGAGCATGGGCGGGGAAAGTGCGCCAACTCCCGCCGCGAGGGAAAGCGGAAACCGCGGCGCGCATTTTTCCGAATGAAAAAAAGTTCCGTCAGGGAACCACGACAAGGAAGGGCAGGCTACCGGTGCTGCCTTCCGGCTCTGGCGGGGTTTGCCAGCCTTCCATCCATGGCCCCTGACGGAAGGGCGATACAAGCACGGGCGCGGGGCGCTGACAAAATGAAATCGTCGGATTCTTTGCGGAATGCCCTTGCCAAGAAAAATCGCACGCGCTTAAAAGCGCCTCACACGAAGTTTTGGCGTTGCACCTCCGCGCCATGTTCGTCACATCTCCCAGCTACCCACCCACCAACTGAACTGAAATTATGGCAAAAATTTTCTCCGGCCTCACGCTCGTCCTCGCATTGGTCGCGGCCTTCTTCGCATTTCAAAGCAAGGACATGGTCGGGAAGCTGCAAGTCGCCGCAGAGCGCGAGCACACGGATCTCGTCGCGTCGCGGGAGAAAGTGAAAAAGGCGGAGAAGGATCTGGCGACCGCGAAGGAGGAACTGACGGCGGCGAAGGACGAACTCGCGAAGGCGAAGGATTCACTCGTGAAGGCGGAGGCGGATACGAAGAAGGCGCAAGCCGACCTCACCGTCGCGACCGAAGCCAAGACCACCGCTGAAGGACTATATGCGACGCTCAAAAAGACCTACGACGATCTGACTGAAAAGCTGAAAGGAAAAACTCCGGAGGAAATTTTGAAGGCCATCGCCGACATGGAAGTCACGACGAAGGACCTGCAGTCCAAGGTCGCCGAGGCTGAGCAAGTCGTCACTCAACTCAAGAAAGACAACGAATCTCTGTCGTCCGAAAAGAAGAACTTCGACGATAAACTCGCGGGCCAGAAAAAGACGATCGAACGCTACCAAAAAAACCTCATGGACAAAGGCACGCGCGGCACGGTGCTCGCGGTGAACTCCGGCTGGGGCTTCTGCGTCCTCAGCATCGGTGATCGCAAAGGTGCGGCGGCGAACAAAATCTTGGTCGTGGCGCGCGGCGGGCAGGCCATCGGCAAAGTGCGCATCACCAGCGTGGAAATGTCGCAATCCGTCGCGGACATCATTCCGTCGAGCTTCACCCGCGGAACTTACATCCAGCCCGGCGACGACGTGATTTTCACCGGCGAAGACAAGGTGCCCGTCGAGCCCAATGTGCCGGCCGTCAACGTGCCGGCCACGACGGTTGCGCCGGGTTCGCTGCCGCTCCCCCCCCCGTAACAGCCGCTGATGAACGCCGCTTTTCGCCTCCTCCTCCTCGCCGTCCTCGCTCTCGGCCTCGCCGGCTGCGCGACCACCGAGCCGCCGAAGCAGGAAGATCGCGTCTCCAGCATCCCGTGGGCGAAGCCGGAAAGCTGGGAAGGCCAGGGTGCCTTTGGCGGTTTGTTGCAGGGCAGCCACTGACGCGACGCGCCCGCTTTTTCCGCGCCGAGATCGCGCGAACTGAAGCGGCGGCGCGCAACGCGAAGGCACCCATTCTTCACTTTCGTCCGCACAGGATTTCGAGTAGCCATTCCGACGAAATCCCGCATGAACTCGACCGCTCATCAACTATCGCCCGGACTTGCGCCGCAGCTCGCGGAAGTCCCGGCTTTCACATCCGGCGGCGAGCCTGCACCGCTGGCGAAAGCGACCTACCGCACGCGCCTCGCGGTTTCCGCTGACGACCTTCACGCCGCGCAACGTCTGCGGTTCGACGTGTTCAACGTCGAACTCCAAGAAGGGTTGAGCGAAAGCTGGCGCACGCAGCGCGACTCGGATCGATTCGATGCGGCGTGCGATCATCTCATCATCGAGCATCTCGCCACGGGAAAAATCATCGGCACCTACCGCCTGCAGACCGGCGTGAAAGCGGCCGCGGCGAACGGCTACTACAGCGAGCAGGAATTCGACTTCGCGCCCTTCGCGTCGTACCGCAGCGAGATCGTCGAGCTCGGCCGCGCGTGCGTCCACCAGGATCACCGCAAGGGCAACGTCCTCGACCTGCTGTGGCGCGGCATCGCCTCCTACACGCGCGAACGAAAGGCGCGCTACCTCCTCGGCTGCAGTTCGCTCACCTCGCAGGACCCCGCACTCGGGCACGCGATGTTCGCGCGCCTCGCGCCGGAATACCTCGCGCCGGAAATTTTCCGCACCTCTCCGCTTGCGGCCTACGCGCTGCCGGACGCCGAGCCGCTCGCCATCTGCCCGCGCCCGCCGCGGCTGCTGCGCACGTATCTCAGCGTCGGGTCGAAAATTTGCGGCCCGCCCGCGCTCGACCGCGAATTCGGCACGATCGATTTCCTCACGCTCATCGATCTCGCCACGATGCCCGCGGCGACCGCGGCGCGGTTTCTCTCGTAAATGTCGCGCGCGGCTGAGGCGGTGCGCACCGCGATTCGTTCGCTGCTCCTGCCGCCGCTCGTCGCGGGATGCCTCGGGGATTTCTGGCTCAGCGGTGCGCGCCGCTCGCTGCCAGATCGCGTCCGCTGGCTGCACCGCGTCTCGCGCCGGCACGCGAAGTGGTTCGGCGTGCGCCTCCGCGTGCATGGCGAAATTCCGCGCGCGGGCCTCATCGTTTCCAATCACGTCAGCTACCTCGACATCGTCGCGCTCAGCTCCGTCGCCGCCTGCGCCTTTGTCTCGAAAAAAGAGGTTGCACGCTGGCCCGTTTTCGGCCTCTACGCGCGGCTCGGTGCCACGGTTTTCGTCGATCGCGAGCGCCGCGGCGCGGTCGCGGAGGTCGCGGATGAAATGCGCACCCGGCTCGATGCGGGCGTGCCCCTCACGCTTTTCCCCGAGGGCACGAGCACCGATGGAAGCGACGTGCTGCCCTTCCGCAGCTCGCTCTTCGAGCCGGTCGTGGAACTCGGCTGCCCCGTCACCGCCTGCGCCCTGCGCTATTCGCTCGCGGGCGGCTCAGTCGCCGATGAAATCGCATACTGGCGCGACATGGCGCTCGCCCCGCACCTCCTGAATCTCCTCGGAAAAACCGGCGTCACCCTCGACCTTCACTTCGGTCCTTCGTCGCGCCGCACCGGCGATCGCAAAACGCTCGCGCGCGATCTGCACGCCGAAGTCCGCGCGCTCCTTCGCGGAAAATCGGGCTGAGTTCGCTTCCGTCCGCTCGAGTCCTACGTCGCCGCCGCACGCCCGGCACTCGCCTTCAGATGCTCGATCACGTCCTTGAATTTGTCCGCATTGCGCGGATCCACCGCCACGCACGCCTCGTGCGCCTCCGCCATCGCCTCGCGCGCGGCCGCCTTGTCCGCCGGATGATGGATCGCCTCGCGGCACTCGCCGCGCGCCGCGGAAAGCGGCTTGTCGGAAAAAAGCGGATCGAGCCCGAGCCCGCTCAGCAGTTCGGCGTTGCGCGCGTTGCGATTCACCACCCACAGCTCGCCGCCGTCGGCATCGCGCAGGCGGATGGCGATGCCCGCGAGCGTGCCCATGAACGTCGAATCCAGCGCGGGACAGTTTTTCAAATCCACGATGAATTTTCGCCGTCCCTCCTCCATCAGCTTGCGGGAAAAATCCTTCAGGGCCGGACTGTTTTGAAACGAACCCCTGCCCTCCACCCGAATCCAAACTTCCGGTCCGCTCTCGGTGTCTGCGAATATCGTGGGAAGAAGACTCATTAAAATCCTGGAGCGCGTGTCATCGCATCGAAATGTCCGCCGGTCAAATCCGCGTCCGGCGTTCGCGCGCCTCACTCAGTTCCACAGGAACGACTGGTGCAGACCGACCGCGCGCCCGTTTTCGATCAGCAAAATCCGCCACGCGGTGATTTTTCCCTCCTCCTTGTACTCGTCGCCGATCACCGTAAATTTCGTCTCCATCGCGCCGCGCGCCGCGGGGTAGCGCACCTCCTTCGCCTGCACATGCGAGCCCAGCGCCTCCTGCCGGTACTCGAGCCGCACGGTGATGTCCGCCGTCCGCCGCGCGCGCCACCACACGTTGTAATAGTAGCCGCGCCGCTCGATGAAATCCCCGCCCGTGATCGCGCCGTAGTTCACGCGCGCGCGCTCGAAGAGGATCATTTGGTTGTCCGTCGGCTTTTGAAAACGCGGGTCGTTCAAAAATTTCGTGACTTTCCGGATTTCAAAATCGTCGCTCAGCGCGAGCGGCACGACCGCGGCGCGCGCCAGCGGGATTTGCCGGAGCGGCTCGCTCGGGACGGTGCAGGCCGAAAATGCTGCCGCGGCGAAAAGCGCGGCCAAAAGGCGAATCATGGGCGCGGAGTAAAACGGTCGGTCCGCACCGTGGCAACGCCGTAAATTCACTCGCGCCTCGCGTGATCCCTGCTACCTATCGCGCAGCAATGATGCCCCCTTTTTTCCGCACCGCATTTGTCACCGCCGCACTCCTCGCGGGCCTGCGTGCGCGAGCCGATGAACCCGCGCGCGAGAGCAAAAAGCCACCGAAACACGATTACGTGCGCTACGTCGGCGACGACAAGCGCGGCAAGCTGCAGACCGTGATCGTGACGATGAAAAAGGACGGCGTGCAGGTGGAACTGATCGGCGCGGTGCATGTCGCCGATCCCGATTACTACCGCGCGCTCACGCGACTTTTTGCCGGCTACGAAGAGCTGCTTTTCGAACTCGTGGACGGGCAAAAAATGAAGCACGACCTCGAGGGCGCAGCCGAGTCTCCGCCCGCAAAAAAGGCGCGTGCGCCGCTGAAGCAGGGCGACTTTCCGCCCGACGAAGACGAAGCCCCGCCGAAGGAACGCAGCCCCGCCTTCAAAATCATCAGCGCGATGATGCACGGCTTCGGCAGCTATTTTCACCTCCAGTACCAGACCGATGGCATTGACTATCATACGAAAAATTTCGTCCACGCCGACGTGAGCATGGACGAATTTGTCCGGCTGCAGGCGGACAAGGGCGAGTCGTTCATTGACCTCATGCGCAAGGCGATCGAGGCGCAACTTGAGATCGGTTCGGACCGCAATGCCGAGCCAAAAGGCAGCCAGTTTTTGCTCGCGCTCCTCGGCGACTCCAGCGGGCTGAAAGTCGCGATGGCGCGGCAACTCGCCTCCGCGGGCGACATTGTCACCGAGATGGAAAAGCACGACGGCGGCACGGTCATCATCACCGAGCGCAACAAAAAGGCGCTCTCCGTCCTCGACCGCGAAGTGGCCGCGGGCCGCAAAAATCTCGGTCTTTTTTACGGTGCGGCACACCTCGCGGAGATGGAAGCCGCGATGGAAAAAAAGGGCTACCGGCGCACCGGCGAGCGCTGGCTGAGCGCGTGGGAAATCAGGCCGCGCGCCGACGAAACGCGGCCGCCCGCGCCCGCTTCCGAGTAGCCGTCTCCGCGCAACCAACGCGCGGCGCCACGCGAAACTTTTGCGCGCCGCGCACAGGAATCGCTTTCGTCTTCCTCCTCGAAAACGATCTGCTCACCGCTGCCGAATTTGCCGATTACGACGAACGCCTCGCGCGGGGGGAGGAGGATGTCGCGTAGCACCGCGTCACTCCATCGAGTGAGGGATTGGTTTTCGAGTTCCGCGGCTGTGATTGGTGACTGCTGAAAAGTGACTGGTCTTCCGTTTTTCACGAGACAAACACGACGGGACACCAGTCACCTCTCACCAATCACCAGTCGCGCCTCGTCCGCCTTCGCTGACCCTTCATTTAACCTCTGACACGGGCACTAATGTCACGCGTCCGCCGCGAGCCCGACGATCAGCTTGCGGCCCTTGAAGCGCTTCCCGCGCAGGCCGGTGACGATTTCCTTCGCGCTGTCCTCGCGCACGTCGAACATCGTCATCGCGGGCAAAATGTGGATCGCACCGAGCACTTCGCG
>JBBQJR010000144.1:0-7720 GCA_038326125.1 Chthoniobacterales bacterium | reverse complement strand
GGGCAGACACCCGGCCTCCTGTTTTGTCTTGCACCGCAGAAGGTTTTTCGTGCCCCGCGCATTGCTGCGAGGGCGGTGGGCTCTTACCCCGCCTTTTCACCCTTACCCGCAGCCTCTCTTGCGAAAAACCGCGGGCGGTCTGTTTTCTGTGACACTGTCTGTCGCCGCGCGCTTTCGCACGCTGCGCCCGCGGATTCTCCACGGTCTGCTGTCTGGTGGTGTCCGGACTTTCCTCTCGCGGGCGAACCGCGAGCGACCGCCGGCCAACGCGGCGAATCTACCGCGCACCGGCTGCGGTGCAAGGATGGCGAAGCGCGAATCGCGCGCGCGCCGCGACACGTGGTTTGACTTCGCGCACGCGGGCAGAGGAAAACCGCGCGATGCACTTTTCTCGACGCTCCATCTTCGCCCTGCTCTTCGCCGCTCAGCTCGCCGCCGCGCAGGATTCCAGCCGACTCGATTTGCTCGTGAGCACGCTCGGAAAAATCCAGGCGCCGGCCACGCAGGCGAGCATCCTCAAGGGCATGCGCGACTCGCTGCAAGGCCAGCGCGGCCTCGCGGAACCGAAGGGCTGGAGCGAACTTTATGCGAAGCTGAAAGCCAGTCCCGACGAGCAGGTGCGCGCGCACGCGCAGGCACTCGCGGCGATCTTCGGCGGCGACAGCGCCCTCGGCGAAATGCGCAGGCTGCTCGGCGATGCGCACGCGCCGTTTGACGCGCGCCGGCAGGCGCTCGAGGCCCTCGTCGCGCAGCGCGATGCGGCCGCACTCGATTCGCTCCTCGCCCTCGCCGCGCAGCCCGGCCCGCTGCGCGAAGCCGCGCTGCGCGGACTCGTGAGCTACGATGATCCGCGCGTGGCACCGGCAGTGATCGAGGCTTTTCCGAAACTCGACACGGCGGAACGCCGCACCGCGATGCAGGCGCTGCTCGCGCGCACCTCGTCGGCGAAGATGTTCACCGCGGCGATCGAGAACGGTAAAATTCCGAAGACCGAACTCACCGCGCCGGTCGCCCGGCAAATCCAAGGGCTGAAGGACGCGGCGCTTGACGCGTGGCTCGCGAAAAATTTCGGCGCAGTCTCCGCGCCGAATGAGGACAAGCAAAAGCTGATCGCGAAGTATCGCGAGTTCGTGACGACCGATCTCGTGCTGCGCGCCGACGCGAATCACGGGCGCGCCCTTTTTGCGCAGACGTGCGCGGCATGCCACACGCTTTTCGGCACCGGCGGAAAAATCGGCCCGGAGCTTCCCGGCTCGTTCGAGGATCTCGAATACCTGCTGGTGAACATCCTCGATCCAAACGCGATCATCGGAAAGGACTACCAGCAGACGTTCGTGAAAACGAAGGACGGCCAGATCGTCGCCGGTATCGTCGCAGAGGACACGGACCGCGCGATCTCGCTCAAGACACTCGGCGGCGGCGTCGTCACCGTGCAGCGGGCGGATGTCGCGAGCACGGAAATCAGCCCGCTGAGCATGATGCCCGAGGGCCTGCTCACGCCGCTGCACGAGGAAGATGTGCGCGATCTTTTCCTCTACCTGCGGCAAAAGCAGCAGGTGGCGATGCTCGTCACCGGGGTGAATGCGAACGATTTTTTCAACGGCAACGATCTGCAAAATTGGACCGCCGACACGGGCAAGGCGCACGCCGATTCGTGGCGCGCGGAGAAGGGCGAAATTGTCGGCGGCGGCAGCGCCGTCGCGCCGGTCTCGCTCACGAGCGCAATGCTCGCAGGAGACTACAGGCTGACCGCGCAGGTGCGCCTCCGCGGAGAGAAAGCCGCGGCGGAAATCGTCCTCTGCGGCGAGCGCGATGCGTCCGGCTTTCACGGCATCACGCTCAGCTTCGGCGGGCCGTCCGCGCTCGCGCTCGTGGACTATCGCGCGGCGGCGGATGCGCGCACCATTCCCGGCAGTCGCGCGCTCGGCGACGACGCGTGGCACGCGCTGGAAATCAACCGCAACGGCGGGCGCCTGACTGTGAGCGTGGACGGGAAAAAGGAATTCGACCTCGAAGATCCGCGCCACCGCCGCCGCGTTTCGCCCGGATTCCACCTGCTCGGCGAGGGCGCGGAATTGCGCGTGAAGACGCTGAAAATCGAGGCGCTTTAACTGGGAGCACAGATTTGAAATCTGTGCAGCGGGCGACCGTCCTGGGCGCACGACGGCATCGGAAGGAAACTCGCGTCGGAGACCGCCGCTGGCCGCACAGGTTTCAAACCTGCGCTACTTCAGCTTCCCAAAATCCGCCCGCGCCGCCTTCACCTTTTTCTCGTCCTCATTGCAAAAGACGACGCCGGTCAGCTTGTTGAGCTGAAAGCACTTCAGCGTGAATTTCCGCTTCTTGTTGCGGTCGCCTTCCATTTCCACGCGCGTCGGCGTGCGCGTAAAATCGCCGATGAAGTCGAACTCTAAGTCGAACACGCGGCTCTGGTGCCACGGCACGTAGGTGAAGTTCACCATTTTCTTCGACGCCATGTTGTAGCCCGCGGCGGCACCCATCGCGAGTGCGGCATCCCAGTGCTCCTCGCGGCGCATCCCGCCGACGAGCGGATTCGGGTAGAGCGCGATGTCGCCGGCGGCGAAAATGCCGAGTTCGTCGCTCTCGAGACGCTCGGTGACCGGGCACCCGTTCTGCGACCACAGCGGCGACGCGGAGACGAGTTGCAAATTCGGTTCCGAGCCCATCGCGACCACGGCGACCGTGGTGTCGAGACGCTGCCCGCTTTTCGTCTGCACGCGCTGCAAGACCGTGCGGCCCTCGAAGCCGTTCAGGTGCTCGCCGAGCATCAGCTTCACGCCATTTGCGGCGAGATAGTTCGTGAGCCACGTCGCCGTTTCGGCGTCGAAAAATCTCGTCCACACCGCCTGCGAGCGCGAGATGAGCGTCACGTTGAGTTTCAGTTTGCGGAGGTGCGCCGCGGTTTCCACGGCGACAAAGCCGCCGCCGACCACGACGACGTTTTTCTCCGTCTCGACGACTTCGCGCAGTGCCGCGACCTCGCGCGCCGAGCGCAGGTAAAACACGTTGCCGAGATTCGCGCCAGCGACGGTCGGGCGGCGCGCTCGGCTGCCGGTGGCGAGCAGCGCCTTTTCAAATTTCACCGCCTGCCCGGTCACGAGCACCGCGGCGCGCTGCTCGATACTAAACTGCGTGACGAGCGTGTTCAGCCGGAGGTCCACGCCCTGCCGCGTAAACCACGCGGAATCGTGCGTGAGCAATTTTTCGATCGGCGCGGCTTTCGCGCCCAGCAGTCCTTGCAGCAAGTCCGGCCGCCGCACGCCGGGGTGTGGCTCCGCGGTGATCATCATGATGCTGCCGCGCTTGTTGATTGCACGGATGGCTTCGCAGGCCGCTATGCCTGCGGCACCTGCACCGACGATCAAGTAGTCCCGGCGAATCATTTCCCGAGTAAATACCGGGCGGGCAGTGATTTTTGCCAGAAAAAAGACGCGCCTCGCGCGCTTTGCATCTTCGGCGGGTGCTCACGGCGGAAGAAATCGGGGACGCCGCCCGCGTCTTCGGGCTCATCCGGCTGCGGAAAACCGCCAACCCATTTGCCATTTCTGCAGCGCCCGGATACGAACGCGCGCACCGTCGTGATTTCCATTCGCATCGAAAACCTCACCAAGCGTTTTGGCCGCGCCGTCGCCCTCCATGCGATCAATCTCACAATCCGGCCCGGCGAAATTTTCTTCCTCCTCGGCCCGAGCGGCTGCGGAAAAACGACCCTCCTCCGCAGCGTCGCGGGATTTTATCCGGCCGATGGCGGGCACATTTTTTTCGGCGACGAGGATGTGACCGCACTGCCGCCGCACCAGCGCAACACCGGCATGATGTTCCAAAGCTACGCGCTCTGGCCGCACATGACGGTCGCGCAAAATGTCGCCTTCGGCCTCGAGGAGCGGCGCGTGCCGCGTGCCGAAATCACGATGCTCACCGGCGCCGCGCTCGAGTCCGTGAAAATGGCCGAATACGGCGCGCGCAAAATCAACCAGCTCTCCGGCGGCCAGCAGCAGCGCGTGGCCCTCGCGCGCGCGATGGTCATCCGCCCGCGCTGCCTCCTGCTCGATGAGCCGCTCTCGAATCTCGACACGAAACTGCGCGTCGAATTGCGCGGCGAAATCCGCCGCATCTGCCACGAAGCGCAGCTCACCGCGATCTACGTCACGCACGATCAAAAGGAGGCGCTCAGCATCGGCGATCGCATCGCGGTGATGGAGGCCGGCCACATCCGGCAGATCGGCGCGCCGGCCGAAGTGTACCGCGAGCCGGCTTCGCGCTTTGTCGCGGATTTCATGGGCGAGACCAATTTCATCGCGGGCGGCGTGACCGCGATCCGCGCGAGCGGCACGGGCTCCATTTCGGTCCGCACGGAACTCGGCGAATTCACCGCGACCGCGCACGACTGGCTTCCGCAGACGGGGGAAAAAATCATCCTCAGCGTGCGGCCCGAGGCCCTGCGGATTTCCACCGCGCCCGCGTCCGTGAATTCCTTCACCGGCGCGATTCTCGAGCGCACGTACCTCGGCGAGATGGCGCAGTACCGTTTCGCGGCGGCGCGGCTCGAGCTGACAATTTTCGAGCTGAATCCCAAGTTCGTCTTCAGCAACGAGCGGCGCGATCTTTTCGCGAGCGTGGATCCGGCGGATGTCGTCGTCCTGCGGGAGTAGCGCATGGGCAAAAATATTCTCCTGCTCGTCGCTCTGCTCGCGGTCGTCATCGGCCCGATCCTGCTGCGTCCGCGCGGCGACGAGGCGAGGCTGCGCGGGCAGGATACGCTCGTCGTCATCACGCCGCACAACGAGGCGATCCGTTCGGAGTTTGGCCAGGCCTTCCGCGAATGGTATCGCGCGAAAACCGGCCGCACGGTGCTGGTCGAATGGCTCACGCCCGGCGGCACGAGCGAGAGCACGCTCTACCTGAACGGAGTGTACACCGCCGCGTTTGAAAACCACTGGAAGCGCACGCTCGAAAAAAAATGGTCCGCCGAAATCGAACTCGGCTTCATGGATCCAAAAACGCAGCCTGCGGAATCTCCCGACGACGACACGCCGCGGCAGGCCGCGCGGCGCGCCTTTCTCGCGTCGAATGTCGGCGGGCGCTTCGATGTTTTCTTCGGCGGCGGCTCTTACGATTTTATCAAAATGGCGGCGACCGGTGTGCTCGTGGACTGTGGCTACATCGCCGCGCATCCGGAGATTTTCGGCCCCGGAAAACCGATCCCGCCGATGCTCGGAGGCGAGCCATTTTACGACGCAAAAGGCCGCTGGGTCGGCACCACGCTCGGAGCCTTCGGCATCGCCTTCAACCGCGACCAGCTCGCGCGCCTCGGCCTGTCCGAGCCGCGCGAGTGGAGCGACCTCGCCGACCCGCGTTATTTTCGCGCGCTCGCGATCGCGAATCCGACGCAGAGCGGCTCCGCCAATAAAGCGCTCGAAATGCTCGTGCAGCAGCAGATGAATCTCGTCGCCGCTGAGCCTGGCACCGACGAGGCGCGCATTACCGGCGAAGGCTGGACGCGCGCCATGCGGCTGCTCCAGCGCATCGGCGGCAACGCGCGCTATTTCAGCGATTCCTCCTCGAAAATCGCCCTCGACATCGAAGCCGGCGAAGCCGCCGCGGGCATGACGATTGATTTCTACGGCCGCTTCCAAAGCGAAGCCGTGCGCCGCGCCGACGGCACCTCGCGCATCGGCTACACCGATGCGCAGGGCGGCACCTCATACGGCTGCGATCCCATCGCGCTGCTGCGCGGCGCGCCGCACCCCGCGCTCGGAAAAATGTTCATCGAATTTGTGATGACCGACGGTCAAAAAATCTGGGGCTGGAAAGTCGGTGCGCCCGGCGGGCCGCGCCAGCACGCGCTGCGCCGCCTGCCGATGCTGCCGGCACTTTACGCCCCGGAATTCCGCGCGCTCCGCAGCGATCCCGATGTGATGCCATTCGAGGCGGCAAAACATTTCATCTACGAGGGAAAACGCACCGCGCCGTACTTCAATGCGATCGCCTTCGTCGTCCGCGTGATGTGCATAGACTCGCACCGCGAACTCACCGCCGCGTGGCAGGCGCTTTGCGACGCACAGCGACGCACGGGGAATTTCCCGCCCGATGCGCTCGCCGCCTTCGAAGATGTGACCGCCGTGGACTATGCCGCCGTCTCCACGCGCATCGCCAAAGCCGTCGCGACCGGCTCGGACAAAATCACGCAGGTCCGCCTCGCCAAAGAACTCGCCGACACCTTCCGCGCCAACTACCGCCGCGCCGAAGCCCTCGCGCACGAGGGAAAGTAGCCGCGCGCGATGCGCAACGGAAGACAGGCGTCCTCGCCTGTCAGGGCAACCGGGCCTCCGGCCTGTCTCAACAGCCGGGGACGGCTGTTTGCCATGACCGCCGAGACGGCTGTCTTCCGATCGTTCCGCGATTTTAGACGCGTCTTCAGTGATTGAAGACAAACTCGCGGCTGCTCATCAGCGCCCAGAGGACATCCTCGATCACGTCGCGTTTTCCCTCCTTCGCCCCAGCCAGCGCGTGCTCGACGGATGCCGTCTCGCTCGCGGACGGACGCCGCCCGAGCCCCGCGAGGTACGCATCTTCGAGCCAGTCCGCCACGGGACGATTCGACGCCACGGCCTTCGCCGCCACGCTCGACGCATCGCGCAATTTTGCATTCAGCGTGTCGCCGTTCGCGATGTGCAGCGCCTGCGTCACGTTCGGCTCCTCGGTGCGTTCGCACTCGCAAGTCTGGTCCCGCAGCGGCCGGCCAAAGACGCGCGTGAAGTAGCTGTCCGTGTTCACATCCGGCAACTGCACCGCGCGCCAGCCCGTGGGAAATTGATCGCCCTTGTCGCCATTGTCGTACGGGTTTTTCGTCCGAAACATCGTCGGCACCTGCGTGACTTGCGCGACGGCATCGAGCAGCACCTCGGCCATCAGCCGGCGCGGATAATAGCGCGAGTAAAAGCGCGTGTCGTCCTTGTTCCCCGCGAGCGCGACGCTGCTGCGCTGGTAAGTTTCGCTCTGCAAAATCTCCCGCATCAGCGCGCGCAGATCGTAGCGGTTGTCGCGCAGCCATTTTGTGGCGGCGGAAAAAAGCGCCTCGTTGCTCGCGGGGTTCGTCTCGCGGATGTCGTCCACCGCCTCGACCAGTCCGACGCCGAAGAAATTCGCCCACACGCGGTTCACGATCGCGCGCGAGAAATAGGGATTCTCCGGCGCAGTCAGCCACGCCACGAGCGCCTCGCGGCGGTCGCCGGCAAAATCAGCGGCCACCGTTTTTCCGCCGAGCGGTCGCGGCGTCTGCGGCTTGCCCGTGAGCGGCTGCACGAGGTCGCCCTCATCCGCGGCAAACACGATCCGGTCGCCCTCGCCGCCCGTCCCGTTTTTGAACCGCACCCGCGCGAACAAATTGGCGTAGCCGAAGTAGTCGTTGTTCGTCCATTTCTCCATCGGGTGATTGTGGCAGCGCGCGCAGTTCGTCGAGATACCGAGGAAAGTGACCGACGTCTTTTCCGACATGTCGCGAGGGTCGGGCGTCATCACAAAATAATTCGCCGCGCCATTTTCCAGCGTGCTCCCGCGCGCGGTGAGCAGCCGCCGGGCAAACTCATCCCACGGCGTATTCGTCGCCACCTGATCGCGGATCCATTTGTAATACGCCCACACCGCGGGGAGCGGCAGCTTGCGCTTCGTCACGAGCAAAAGGTCGCTCCATTTGTAG